>JADYYY010000021.1 GCA_020853395.1 Acidobacteriota bacterium | reverse complement strand
TTGGCACCTCGATGTCGGCTCATCGCATCCTGGAGCTGTAGCAGGTTCCAAGGGTCCGGCTGTTCGCCGGTTAAAGCGGTACGTGAGCTGGGTTTAGAACGTCGCGAGACAGTTCGGTCTCTATCTGCCATGGGCGCAGGAGATTTGAGTGGGGTTGACCTTAGTACGAGAGGACCGGGTTGAACGCACCTCTGGTGTACGAGTTGTCGTGCCAACGGCAGCGCTCGGTAGCTATGTGCGGACGGGAGAAACGCTGAAAGCATCTAAGCGTGAAACCCTCCACGAGATGAGATCTCCCTGGATCGCAAGATCCCTGAAGGCACCTGGAAGATGACCAGGTCGATAGGTCGGGTGTGGACACGCCGTGAGGCGTGGAGCTTACCGATACTAATCTGCCGTGAGGCTTGATCATTGATTCTTTTCGCTGGACTCGCAGCCAGCACATTCTCAGCACGCGTGGTTGGCGTGGTGACGAGAAACTACCGTTTGCAGGATATTCAGCTGTCAGAACGTTTTGCGGCTGGGAGGCGAAATGCGCTCCCACCCGCACGTGCCGACGGGCGTATGTTCCGTCGCCACACCTTGAAATTTGGTTTCCCGGTGGTCATAGGAGCAGGGTCACACCCGTTCCCATTCCGAACACGGAAGTTAAGCCTGCTACCGCCGATGGTACTGCATGGGTAACTGTGTGGGAGAGTAGGTCACTGCCGGGATTTTTTCAGGCCGGACGCCGAGAGGCGTCCGGCCTTTCTGCTTTCTGCACGCGTCTTGTTGGCTGCCGGATGAGGATGATCGGCTCTCCAGGACCGCTACTGACGGTCGAGGAGGAACCCCTGCCCCGCAGGCAGGGCCAAGGCACCTCACCCCTCGTTCTCTTCTCGTGTCGTCGAAATGCCGACGTCCTGCACGCCGTCGGTGCCGTTGAGCTGCTTGAGAAGGTCGTCAGGGAGCCTGTCCGGACGCAGCCGAATCAGGTAGGAGGCGTTGAGGGATAGCCCCTGTTTGGCCGTCGTCAGCGATAGCAGGCGATGGTCCAGCGTGTGTGTCTCGATGGTCTTACCTACCAGGGCATGAAGATTCTGGCCGATGCCAACACGGACCGTAAGCGTATACTCCAGACCACCGGCGCCGTCGAGCCCCTTCGGCTTCATCCAGAACGCCGCCGCCGTCACGATGGCGATGCCCGTCACGGCGACCGGTACGTTGTTGCCGCCAACCGCCATTCCGACGATGACGGCGAAGATGACGAAGGCCGTGTCCTCCGTGTCGCGCACCACCGTCCGGAATCTGACGATCGAAAGCGCACCCACGAGGCTGAACGCGCGCGCGACGTTGTCGCCAATGACCTGGGTGACCATCGCGATCAGCACCGTCAGCAGGACGAGCGTGGTCGGAAACGTCGGCGTGCGCTCGCTGCCCGGTCGAGACCAGAGATAGACCACGGCGACGAGTCGGCCCAAGACGAGGGCGAATACGAGTCGCACCGCTACCGTCTCCCACGCGAGCGTGGGACCGGCGGCCAGTGCGTTGGCCAGCAGTTCAGGCATACCATCGGCTGCCCGGGACGAACGAAGCGCGCCGAATGCGCGGGCCCCTGGGAAGCGCCTCCAGTGAAGAGACGATACTTGAAAACAAGCTGCGTGCGCGCGAGTCGGTCCGACGGCGGGCGGTGGGATGAGAGCGGCCGGTCGTGGCGGACACGCCGAGGCAGGCGTCATATTCTCTTCACGCCCGTGTCATGCTCTTGTCACACGTCCCTTCGACGGGTGTTCTAGCAATAGAGGAGGAGCCACGTGGTGACGACGGCAGACGAGACCGGTTCGGCGCCTCGACGCCGTGCCCTGGTGGTCGAGGACGAACGGCACATTCGCGATCTCGTGACTCTTCATCTCGGTCTGGAGGGACTCGACGTCGCAGTGGCAAATGCCGGTGATGAAGCGATCCGACGAACCGAGGCCGAGCGCTTCGACCTGGTCATTCTCGATCTGATGCTGCCGAACGTGGACGGTGTCGCGGTGTGCCGATCGATCCGCCGGCAGTTGCAGAATGGCGACGTGCCCATTCTCATGCTCACGGCACGACGCGATGAGTCCGACAAGGTCCTTGGCCTGGAAAGCGGCGCCGACGACTACCTCACGAAGCCGTTCGGCATTCGCGAGCTCGTGGCTCGTGTACGGGCGTTGCTCCGGCGACCTCGTCGATCTGATGGCCCGGCCTCGCCACAGGCAGATGTCGTCGAAGCCGGGCCGCTTCGACTGGACGCGAGGCGCCGGCAGGCGATGCTCGACGGTCAGCCGATCGAGCTCACGCCCCATGAATTCGATGTTCTATTCCTGCTCGCTGCGCACCCTGGCATCGTCTTCACACGCGAGACGCTGCTCGATCGGGTATGGACGCCCGAGACGCACGTCACCGAGCGAAGCGTGGATACTCTGATCAAACGGCTCAGGCAGAAGATCGAGGCCGACACGAGAGATCCGAAGCTGATCCTGACCGTGTGGGGCACGGGTTACAAGTTCACCGATGTCTGAACCCGTCTGGTATCGCAGCCTCTATTGGCGCATCGCGCTGGGCTTCGTCGGGGTCCTGGCGGCGGTGCTGCTCGTGCAAGCGATCGTCTTCCTCTGGATGACCGGCCGGATGGCGGATCTGTTTCCGAACCGGACGCCGGCACAACTGGCTGCCGCGCTGGCGGCGGATGTCTCAGGACTGCTTAGCGAGAGGCCCGACGCCGATCTCGACAGGTTCATCAACGAACGCTACTCGGGCTCGTCACGCGGCTTCGTGGTCGTCCTCGCCGATGGGCGTACGGTCGTGAATCATCGCGTGCCCCCGCCGCCGATGCTCGCGCGCCAGGCCCGCGGACGCATCTTCGAGGGGATGCAAGGGGGACGACGAGACCGTGGCGAACGGTCTGGCTGGCGTGAGTTCGGCCGCGGCTCGTCCGGGCCCGCCGGCGTGCCGCCACCAAGCGGGGAGTTCGCACCGGTCGTCGTCAACGGCACCGTGACCGGTATCGCGGCCGTGCCGCTCGAGCCGCCTCCGTTGTGGATGGCGGCCCGAGACCTTGGGCCACTCCTGGGAGCCGTAGCAGCCGTGCTCCTGACGGCCGGCACCGCGGTGGCGGCTCTCGTGATCTTCCGCCCGGCGCGCAGAAGGCTGCGTCATCTGCAGGATGCGGCCCGGGCGATCGGCGCGGGCGAGTTGGGCGTTCGCGCTCCAGTTGCGGGCGGCGACGAGGTCGCGGCGCTTGCAGGCGTATTCAACGAGATGGCCTCTGAGCTGGAGCAGCGCACGACGGCGCTCGAACGCTCGGATCGGACGCGACGGCAGCTCCTTGCCGACGTGTCGCACGAGCTGATGACGCCACTCGCGGCCGTGCGCGGCTACGTCGAGACGCTCCAGATGAAAGAGGTCTCGCTCGACGCCGAGACCCAGTCGCGCTACCTGCAGATCATCAGCGAGGAGGCCGAACGCCTGGAACACATCATCGGGGACCTGCTCGATCTCGCGAGGCTCGAAGGCGGCGGAGGGACATGGCGCATCGAGCCGGTAGCGATTCCGCAGCTGTTCGATCGAATCCGGCGACGGCACGAGCAGGTGCTCGCCGACCGGGGAATCGCATTGCTGACGACGATCGAGCCGGAAGCCATGACGCTGAGCGGAGATCCGAACAGGCTCGAGCAGGCACTGCAGAACCTCGTAGCAAATGCGATCCGGCACACACCGGACGGTGGGACCATCGCGGTTCGCGCGCAAGCTGATCCGAAGGGCACGCGATTGTCCGTCGAGGACACCGGTCAGGGGATTCCCACCGAGCACCTGGATCGAGTCTTCGATCGGTTCTACAAGGTCGATCAGTCCCGCACCGGCACCGACATTCCGTCGGGCTCCGGCCTGGGGCTGTCGATTGTCCGAGCCATCGTGACACGGCACGGCGGCCAAATCACCGCGTCGAACCGCCCGGAAGGCGGCGCGCGTGTCGAGATCGTCCTCCCACAGTCGACAGCAGTGTAGCGAGCAATCGTCGCGGCAAGCCTTGCTCGTCCGTGCACTACAATCACGGTGCCGTCCGCAGACCGAATCTGATCCTGACTGTGCCCATGCCCCGGCTGTTGATCTTCGTCGTGGCCTATCATGCCGAACACACGATCGATGGAGTGCTGTCGAGGATACCGCCGTCACTCGGAGACACGTACGACACCGAGATCCTGGTAATCGACGATTCTTCGCACGATCGGACGTTCGAGATCACCCAGGCCGCAGCAGGGCGCGGCGCGGTGAGGTTCCCGATCCGCGTGTTGTTCAATCCGGTGAATCAAGGCTACGGCGGCAACCAGAAGATCGGCTATCAGTACGCCATTACGCAGAAGTTCGACTACGTTGCGCTGCTCCATGGCGACGGCCAATATGCGCCCGAATGTCTGCCTGACCTCGTGCGTCCCGTTCATGACGGATCTGCGGATGTCTGCTTCGGATCGCGGATGCTGTCCGAGCGCTCCGCACTCCAAGGCGGCATGCCTTTCTACAAGTACGTGGGCAACCGCATCCTCACGTGGTGCGAGAACCGAGTCCTTGGGGCGGCGCTGAGCGAGTACCATTCGGGCTATCGCGTGTATGCGGTCCGGGCGCTGGCGCAGGTGCCATTTGACCGGAACACGAACGACTTCCACTTCGACACGGAGATCATCGTGCAGTTGCTGAGGGCGGGGCTGCGCATCGCGGAGCGGCCCATCCCGACGTACTACGGGGACGAGATTTGCCGGGTGAACGGGCTGAAGTACGCGAAGGACGTGATGATAGCCGTCTTGAAGGCCAAAGCGCAGGATCTGGGCATCTTCTACGAACCCAAGTTCGACTGCGCTCAGCCGGCCGCTCCGGTCGAGACCTACCACTCGAAGGTCGCATTCGAGAGCCCCCATACGTTCGCCCTCAGAACCGTCGGCTCGGGAACAAGGACGCTCGATCTCGGGTGTGCGGGCGGTCGGGTAGCCGCCGCGATTCGGGCCAACGGGAACTACGTGGTCGGCGTGGACCAGCGGTCGCCGCATCCGGACGTCGCGCTGGACGGATTCCACCTCCATGACCTGAATGCCGGCCTGCCGCCGGTCGACGTCGCGGCCTTCGACTGCGTGCTACTGCTGGACGTGCTGGAACACCTCGCACGACCCGAGCAGTTCGTCGCCGACCTCGGACGCGCCTGTGGGCGGCGCCCGTCGACGCGGATCATTGCCAGCACCGGAAACGTGGCATTTGTGGTGACGCGGCTGATGCTGCTGATCGGACAGTTCAATTACGGGAAGCGCGGGATTCTAGATCTGACACACACCCGCCTGTTCACGTTTCGGTCGTTCCGTCGTTTGTTCGAGCAGCAGGGCTTCGAGGTCCGCTCGATGACGGGCATGCCGGCGCCCGTTCCGCTCGCCATTGGCAGCACGTGGATAGCTCGCGGCCTTCTCGCGGTCAACAGGCTCTTGATCCGTTTGTGGCGGAACTTGTTCTCCTATCAGGTAGTTCTCGTCGCACAGCCACACCCCTCTCTTGATCTGCTCCTCACACGCGCCGAAGCACGCGGGGAGCGGGAGCGCGTGTCGGTGTGAGCTCGCTGGCTCGGTCGGCAGCCGGACGCGCGGATCGTCTGTTGGCCTGGTGTTTTGCTCGGGCGTGGCCGAGCTACGCTGCAGTGGTCCTTCTGCAGACAAAAGTACTGTGGGGCATCTGGCGGTACCGAGACCTCACCACGGGCGACACGAGCTCCTACTTCCGGGGTGCCGCCCTCTGGGCGAATCGGCACATGGTCGATATCGTCTGGTCGCCCCTGTACACGGCGTTCTACGGAACGGTCTACGCCCTCCTACGCGATGCCTACGCGGCGACCACGGTGCATCGTGTCGCGATCGTCCTGGCGGCTACGGCGGGCGTCCTGGCGGTCATGCGACGTCTGCTACCACCCGCGCTCGCGCTGCTCGTCGCCGTGTGGTGGGCGGTGATGCCGATCAACTTCAACACGCTGTATGAAGTACACCTCTTCGCCTTGTTACCTCTTCTCGCGATTCTGCTCATTGTCGGGCACGTCCGCGGGAGCGTAGGCCGAGGCCTCGCCCTGGGGGTGTTCCTGACATCGGCCGTGCTCGTGCGAAATGAGCTCTTCCTCGCCAGCGGGCTCTTCGCGTGCCTCTGTGGGCTTGCCGAGATCCGCTCGGACAAGGCCCGGAAGGAGTGGCGTGGGGTGTCGGGCCGGCTGGCGTGGTATCTCGCTCCGATGATGGTGGCGGCTGTTGTCTGCACCATGTTTCTGTCGCGCTCGATCGTCCGCGGTCCGGCACTGTCCGCACACGTCGCGGCCAAGCACACCGTCAACATGTGTCAGGTCTATGCGTTCGGGTATTCGCAGCGTCATCCCGAATGGCACGAGAGCCCGTGGACCGAGTGTTACGCGCTCGCCGCCGCCACGTTCGGCTCGCCGACGCCCACGTTCCGGCAGATGGTCGTCGCAAATCCTCGCGCGGTGCTGGCACACATGAGCTGGAATCTCGCGCTGGTTCCGGCGGGCCTGCAGTTGGCGTTGTTCAATCGAACCTGGGGCGGCGCGAACCCGGACTATGCGCCCGTCGAGCATCCTGATAGCGCACTGGCAGTCGTGTTGTCCGGTGCGGCCTTGGTCGTCACGCTTCTCGCAGCGCGAGCCCTGTGGCGAGACCGTCGCCAGTGGTGGCAAGCCTGGTACCGTTCCCGCGCGATGTTGTGGGGCGCGATGGCGTCGATCTCTGTCGTGTCACTGCCGGTGATCCTGACGCAGCGGCCGCGGCCATCGTATCTGTTCGGTCTGACCGTGTGCCTCATGGCGGTCTGCGCGAGCGCCGTCCAGATCCTGACGCGCCGCTGGAGCGGGTGGCATGGCCGCGCGGCCGCCGCTATCGTGCTCGTCTCCCTGATCGTCGTGTCGCCCTACTATGCAGAACATCGCTCGTCGCGTCCTTTGATGAATGCATATCGGGCACTGCGGCCTGTCGTGCCGGTGCTGAATCGGCTGAACGGCCGGGTTGTCCTCGGTGACTTCGCTTGGGAGCTCCAGTCCTATCTGGGCCTCGTGGGGGCGGCGTCGTACGACAGCTACGATTTCCTCATGGCGGCACAGAGCGCCGGCGGCGGCCTCGAACGCGCTCTGGACGATACGATGGTGTCAGCGCTGTTCGTGCAGCCTCGGATCCGTGGAGATCTCAGCCGGATGCCTGGCGGCGATCGCCTGCTGCAGGATCCTGAAGCGCACGGATGGCAGAAGCGTATGCTGGCTAGCAACGGCGGAGCGGAGTGGATCCTGCTGTTTCGGTGACGAGATCCGGCGCGGCACGGCGCGTGATGCTCGCGGCGGTCGCGACGGCCGGTCTTTGGTCGACCGTCCTGGGCTCGCCCGTCCAACTGCATTCGATCGGTACGCCAGGCGAATTCGTCGCCGATCTGAATGCTCGGCGCGCACGAACGATGGCCGCGCTCGGTGCAGAGACCATGCTGGTCCTGTGGAGCGCGCCGCCGCGCGTCTATTCGGCTGACATCGACTACCCGTACCGACAGGAATCCAGTTTCTTCTATCTGACAGGCATCGCCCAGCCGGACACGGTCCTGGTGCTTCTGCCCGGAGCCAGGTCGCGGCGGGCGATCGTGTTCGCGAAAGCGCCGAACGCGCAGCACGAGCTCTGGTCAGGCCACTTGCTGACGCCAGCGGAGATTACCTCCGCCGGCGGCATCGAGACCGTGATCGTGCAGGAACGCAGTGAGCAGTTCGATCGCTTCATCGACGGGCTGCTTTCGGGCCGGTTCGAAGGCTCATCGGCTGGTCTTCCGGCAGGCGAGGTCGCCGATGTGATCGACGCCGTCCGCCAGGGCCGGGCGCGGCTGGCGGTGGTCGGACGCGTGACGGATCGCGACGTCGATCTCGGACTCGGTCGAGACGGCGAGACGCAGGTTGCCTGGGCTCGTGCGATTGTCGCGAAATACCCGTCCGTCCAAGTCGTCAGCGCAGCCGAGATCCTGCTCCAACAACGACGAATCAAAACGCCCTATGAGCAGAGGGTGCTACGCCGAAGCGTCCAGATTTCGGCCGAGGCCCATCTCGAGGCCATGCGAGCGACGAGGGCTGCCCTGTGGGAATACCAGATCAAGGCCGTGCTGGAGCATGGGTTCCTGTCGCGCGGCGCGATGTCATGGGGTTACCCGCCGATCGTTGGCAGCGGTCCAAATGCCACCACGCTGCACTATCTCGCTGCGACTCGGCAGATGCAGGCGGGCGACCTGCTCCTCGTTGACGCGGCCGGGAGCTTTCAGGGGCTGACTGGTGACATCACTCGAACCTGGCCCGTGGGCGGCAGGTTCACGTCAGCACAGCGCGCGATCTACGACGTGGTGCTACGCGCCCAGGATGCGGGGATCGCGGCCGCACGGCCGGGCCGTCCCGTGAGCGACGTCACAGCGGCAGTACGACAGTCAATTGCGGAAGGCCTCGCCTCGCTGGGATTCCTGCGCGCGTCAGGTGGGCCCGAACGGGACGCCCAGGTCGATCTCTGGTATCCGCACGGACCAGTCCATGGCATCGGCTTGGACGTGCACGAACCGATTGAACGGCTCGACGTCGGATCGGCCTTCGTCATCGAACCGGGGATTTACATCCGGCCCGACGCGTTCGATCGGCTGCCGCCGTCGTCGGCCATGCAGGCTTACGCGGAGGCTGTCCGGCCGCTGGTGGACCGATACCGAAACATCGGGATTCGCGTCGAGGATTCGTTCCTGATGACGCCGAATGGGCCCGAGATGTTGTCCCGCGCCGTGCCGCGCCGCGCCGCCGAAGTCGAGGCCGCCGTCGGCAGCGCTCGTTGAAGCATGCGCGCCCGTCTCCGGTGATAGAGTACGGCCGCTTCGGAGTGGGACTGTGCGTATCGCAGCTGGCATCGATCTCGGCGGAACCGCGATCAACTACACCTTCTTGACTGAGGACGAGACGTTCCTGCTCGAGCGGCTCTGTGAACATCCGAGCCTCTCGAAGGAAGGTCCGGTCGTCTGCCTGCAGCAGATCGCTGACGGGCTGCTGATGGCCGCGACGATGGCGGGCCTCGATCCGAGCGACGTCGTCGTCATCGGGCTCGACACGCCGGGACCGGCGAGCGCGGAGGGAGTGCTGAGCGCTCGCGGCTCGACGAACTTCGTCCACCCGGCATGGGCGGGATTCGACGTCCGGTCGGGATTGGAACGTCGCCTGAACGTTCCGGTCGTCTATCTCAACGATGGAAACGCCGGCGCGCTCTGGGGGCACTTCACGCTGTTCGGTGCGTCGAACGAGGCCACGTCGGTGTCGGCCATCATCGGCACGGGGCTGGGCGGCGGCGTCATCGCGAACGGGCGGGTGGTCATCGGCCGGCACGGGTTCGGCGGCGAGTCGGGCCACGTGCTCGTCCCGTATCAGAGCATTCCAGGAATCGATGGATTGGTGCCGCGCTGCAACTGCGGCAGGCTCGGAGATCTCGAGTCCCTCTGCTCGCTGACTGCGATCGAACGATCGCTGTTGCCGTACTTTCTGGCGAAGGCGCCGCAGCACCCGCTCGCGAGCGTGGGCGATGCCGCGCGCGCCGCCAGGCTCGTTCGCGGGATGGCCGAACGCGGCGATGAGCTCTGTCGTGAGGTGTTCCGGGTGCAGGCGCGTGCGCTCGGGTTGTTCTTCGACGAGATGATCAACACCTTCGATCCCGATGCACTCATCGTCGGCGGCGGCGCGCTCGAGACCGATGAAGCATTCCAGCGCTGGTTCGTCAGCGAGATTCGCGCCGGCATGCCGCCGCAGCGCGAAGAGCAGGCAGGCATCCCGATCCAC
Organism: Acidobacteriota bacterium; assembly: GCA_020853395.1. Classification (NCBI taxonomy): domain Bacteria; kingdom Pseudomonadati; phylum Acidobacteriota; species Acidobacteriota bacterium. The sequence continues at coordinate 84,292 of JADYYY010000021.1, read as the reverse complement.
GTGATGCCCAACGGCGACACGGCGGGGTCGCGCGGCGCGGCGATCGAGGCCCTGCGTCTTCTCAGGGCGTCACAAGCGTCGGTCTAGACCGACAGCCGCCGAGAGCACGTTCCGGTGCGCGTCGAAGAGCGCGTCCATGCGCGATCTGAACGGGCGGTGCTCGACGTCGAGGTCGCGCCCGACGGCCACCAGCAGTTCGACGAGCCCGTGAAAGTCATGGAGCGCGATGATTTCCGAGCCGAGGCGTCTATCTGCCGGCTCGGAATCACCGATCATGTTGTGGTAGTTGGCCAGCGGCATACAGAGGCACGCAGCCTCATAGCCGAATGCGGTGAACGCCGTCGCTTCGCACGTGCCGCCCGTCATCAGTTTCCGCTGCCAGGCGAACTGCGGTTTCTCATCGGCATGACGGGCGGCGATCGCGGTGATCGCATTCGTCAGCGGCCCGCTGAAGACCCCGGAGCGGTCGCCGACGCGCACGATCGGGCCGGCGCCGACGGGCGAATCCGTGAAGGCGCGTGACGTTTCCACGCAGACGATGGCGCTGTCTGGCGGCAGCGTGCCCGCTCGGCAGCAGGCGATCGCGCCGATGAATCCAACCTCCTCCGCCCGAGTGAACAGAACGCGCACGTGGCCGCATTCGGGATCGTGCGCGAGCCGATCGTACGCCGAGAGCGTGGCCGCGACGCCGGCCAGGTCGTCGCACGCCCGGGCATGGAGCCGGCCGTCGACGATCCTGGGCAGCGGCAAGTCCTCGTCGAGCGCCCACCGCGCGATGTCGCCGGGACGTATGCCGGCGCCGGGCGCATTCAGCGCCACCATCGCGCGAGGAAACGGCTTGGCTTCGCTGTCATAGGCCGAGACAATGCCGCGATGGAGGCGACTGCGTTGATCGGTGACCTCCACGGCGGCGCCCACGAAGTAGTGTGGCTGCACGCCGCCTCGGAACTCCGTCTCGAGCTCCCGCTGAGCCGTGCGACGCCGTACCACGAACGCCGGATGATCGAGATGCGCCGTGACGTAGAGCGGACGCCGGCGGCGATCCGCGCGGGTGATGACGCGGCGACACAGAAGCAGATTGCCAGCTCTGTCTCGAGTGAGCGTCAGATGAGGACGGCGCCGCGCCCATCGCTCGACCCACGCGATGACTCGGTCCTCGTGGCCGCTCGCCGTCGGGATGTCGGTCAGCTCCAGCAGCCAGCGCTCGCGGCGCGCGCGCTCGGCTCTCGAGGTCAACGATGCCATGGCTGGATTGTAGCGACTGGACTCGACGCCGTTAGCGGCGGGGCCGCGTGTCAATCGCGGGATACAGCCAGGAATGCTCGAGGCCGGCATGGCGATGGCCGTAGCGCGCTGGCACGTCCTGGGTCCAGTTGCTCGGGATGGACAGCGAGACGAGCAGCACCAGCGCGAAGCCGGCCTTCTGCAGCAGCGACGCCGGCACGTCGGGACCGGCCAGCGGCACGATCGGCGGGCGAGGCGCCAAGCGACCCAGCCGGCGTTGCCTCGACCGCCAGAGCAGCACGCCGCCGAGCGCCATCATGACGATGTTCAGCGTCTGTCCCGTACCGAGGGCCAGACGGTGTGTCGGGTAATCTCGAAACAGGTCGAGGAAGATCCGGAGGAACGCATACCAGAACACGAACCTCGCCGCCGCAGCTCCCGGCGCCGGGTTCGTGCGCCGCACGTGGATGAGGTAGGGAATCAAGAGCAGGTTCTTGACCCCGTCGTACAGCACAACCGGATGGCGCACGCCGGCCGCATCCGGGAACTGCACGCCCCACCAGACGTCGGTCATCGCACCGACGATCTGCCCGTCGATGAAGTTGCCGAGGCGTCCGATGCCCATGAGGAACGCACCGGGAACAACCAACGCATCGGCCAGCTCGAGCAGCGGCTTGCGGAACGCGTACGTGTAGACGACGAGGCCCGCCGCGGCGCCGGCGAGCAGGCCATGGGTCGCCATTCCGCCCAACCAGAGCGCGGGAACGAACTCGGGATGGTCTCGATAGAACGGCCACTCATCGAACGAGACCTCGACCGCGCGCCCACCGAACAACACGCCAATTGAGAGGCACAGCGACAGACCGTAGAGCTCCCGCGACGTCAATCCCAGACTGCGGCGATGCCGCGCCGCGTACCCGTGCAATTGCAGAAAACCGACTGCATAGCTGAGTCCGTACCACCACAGGTGTACGCCCGAGACCGTGGTGAGAATCGGATCGATTCGGTGGACGAAGGGGCCGGGCATCGCAGCCAGACTACCGGAATGCCGCCGGCGGCGCGAGAATGGTTCGCAGGTGCCGGCACGATGGCTCTCGCATGGCTTCTCGCTCTGATGCCGTGGTTCTGGCCGGCTGCCATCGGCAGCGCGAGGGCGGCCGACGACCCCGACGCGCTCTATGCCGATCGTGAGCGGATCGCGAGCGCGTTGCTCGCTGCCGACATCTGGGAGCGGCGCCTTGCTGCCGATCCGAACGATTTCGAGGCGGCCTGGAAGCTGGGACGTGCGGGCTACTGGGTGGGTGGCCACGTCGATCGCGACAAGCGTCGCGCTCAATACGAACGGGGCATGGCAGCCGCGCGCCGCGCGATCCTGCTGCAACCCGATCGTCCTGAAGGTCACTTCTGGCTGGCGGCCGACATGGGCGCCATGGCCGAGTCGTTCGGTCTGATCGCGGGGATCCGATACCGCGGGCCCGTCAAACGCGAACTGGAGATCGTGTTGCGGATCGATCCGGCCTTTCAGCAGGGCTCGGCCGATCGCGCGCTCGGCCGGTGGTACGACAAAGTCCCCTCCCTGTTCGGCGGCAGCAATGCGAAAGCCGTCGAGCACCTGCAGCGCTCGCTCACGTACGACCCAGAAAGCGCCGCCTCACACTACTTCCTCGCCGAGGTGCTGCTCGACATGAAACGAAAGGGCGAGGCCCGCGCTGAACTTGAAAAGGTCATCGACGCTCCTCTCCACCCGGAGTGGATCCCGGAAGTGAACGAGTTCAAAGCAAGAGCGCGAGCGCGGCTCGCCGCGCTCGACTGAGCGAGTCCTCGGCACACTCGGCCGTCACGAGCTGACCGACGTGCCGTCGACACTGAGCCGCATTCCCCTAGCTCCCGGCCTGCGTGATCGTCAATGTCTTCGTCTCCACCGTGATCGTCGCCGTCCGCTGAACTCCCGTCGTGTTCGCATCGATCGTGTAGAAGACCCAGCCCGTGTCGCGCATGCCCGTTCCGGTGCCTTGCGACGTGATCCGGACCCAGGACGCGTTCGAGACCGCGGTGAACGAGCAACTGATCGGGCACGACGCGCTCACTGGATCCCCGAAGACATCGATCCGATCGGACGCGCCGGAGGCGGAGACCGCCTGACTGGTTCGCGACAAGGCGAACAGGCAGCCTTCCTGTGTCACCCACACGTTCTGGCCGGCGGTCGGGAATGGCCACCGAACCTGCAGCGGTGCGCGGCGCGACCCTTCTTCCTTGTAGACCGTGCTCGTGAACGTGATGCCGGCGGACCCGGTCCCCTGCCCGGGCGTGCCGAGCCCCAGCCACCCGGCGCCTGAGGTGACGGTCCAGGGGCATCCTCCACGCGTGGCGAGATTCACCTCGCCGACGGTCTGATGCCAGTGCAGGACGAACTCGGTGGGCGATACCTGGTAATCGCAGTCGGCCGGGCTGGGCTGCGTCTCGACGGGGATCTGCGTCAGCAGGACCTGCACACCCGCGATCGAGACGACGCCCGTGCGCATCGTCGCACCGCCATTGCGGGACACGGCATAGCCAACATCGCCCTGACCCTGTCCAGGTCCCGCGAGCACGATGCCGATCCAGTCCACGTTCGATTCCGCCTTCCACGGGCAGCCCGCGGCGGTGAGGACGTGCAGCGTGCCGTTCCCGCCTTCACCTGAGAACGTCGCCGCGCGCGGAGACACGTCATAGGTGCATTGCGCCCGTCCAGCCTGCGCGACCGTGACCGTGATGTCCTGAACCTTGAAGTGTCCCACCCGCGTGGCCGAGCTCTCGTTGGACGCCACCACGTAGGTGATGGTGCTCGATCCGGCGCCGGAAGCAGGCTGCACCGTCACCCAAGCGTCGGCCGCCGATGTCGTCCAATCGCACGTCGCACGGGTCGTCAGCACGACGTTTCCGGTACCGCCTGCGGCATCGGCCGTGACCGAGGTCGGCGACAGCGCGTAGCTGCACGGCAGCGGTGTCGGTTCGGATGGCGTATCACGGCAGGCCCACAACGTCCACGCGGACAGAAGAACACCGAGGGCTGATGAGCGAGCAAGGTGCCGCATATGGAAGCCTCGGAGGTGCGTTCCGCAAGACCTCGGCCACACTGCGATCGCACGATGACGGATTGCGCCGGCGAGCCACACGCGGCAGCCCGCGGAAATCAGCGGCGGTCCGGAATATTCCCGCCGAGGAGCCCGTTCCGCCTGGCCGGGTCCTCTTCAGTACGTCGCCCGTCCTCCCGACAGGTCGAAGACGGCGCCGGTGCTGAAGGAGCAGTCCGACGAGGCCAGCCAGGCCGCCAGCGCGGCCACTTCGTCGACTCTCCCGAACCGGTTCATGGGGATCTTCGAGAGCATGTACTCGATGTGCGCTGGGGTCACCTGTGGGAGGATGTCGGTGTCGATCACGGCCGGCGTGATGCAGTTCACGAGCACGCCAGTCTGGGCGAGCTCCTTGCCCAGCGACTTGGTCAGGCCGATGACGCCGGCCTTCGCCGCACTGTAGTGCGACGCATTGGGGTTGCCTTCCTTGCCGGCAATGGACGCGATGTTGACGATCCGGCCGTAGCCATTGGCGATCATCTGCGGGACGAGCGCGCGGCAGCACAGGAACACGCCGAAGAGATCGATCTGCAGGACCTCCTGCCATTGCTCGGGCGTGCACTCCCACGTCTTCTTCGCGACGCCCGCGATCCCGGCGTTGTTGACGAGGATCTCCACCGTGCCCGCCGCTGCAAGCGTCGTTTCCGCCGCCGTCGTGACCGACGCCGCGTCGGCGACGTCCACGGCCACGCCTTGCGTGTGATGGCCGCCGATCCGCCTCGCCGCCTTCTCGAGTGCGGCCGCATCGCGATCCCACAGCCAGCACGTGGCGCCCGACGCGGTCAGCCGTTCCGCAATCGCCAGGCCGATGCCTTTCGCGCCGCCCGTGATCACCGCGCGCCGGCCTTTCACATCGATCTGATTCATGGCCACCTCTCTACTGCTGTTGGAATCTCGCGGCTCTGAACAGCGGGTCGGCAGCAGACAGCAGAATCCAGCGCAGCCGCGCCGGATAGTCCTGCGGCAGTTCGTCCACGAACCTCCGCACGTCAGCCGCGGTCTGCACGGATTGGTAGCCGCCGAGCGTGGCGTCCGCCCACCGCTTCGGAAAGAAGATGTCGCCAGTGCGTTGCAGCTCCGGCAGCAGTGCGAGCGCTGGTCGAATCAGACGCCTTGACGACGATGCCCGGAGTGGATGGTGCAGGTACCGCATGCCGTCGATGGTCCACGACTCCTGGCGCCGTCCTTCGGCCCGCGTCAGCGCGGTGAAGAAACCCTCTCGGATTGCCGGATCGGCCGACACGGCCGGCAGGAGGAACTCGAATCTCGCTCGCCGGTCTGGGTTCGCGATGCGATCACGTTGGGCGGCGAGGATCTCGGCGGCGTGTTCGACGTCGCGCAGCGCGAGCTCGAGCGCAAGATCCGTTTCGTCGACTTCCGTCAACGGCAGCCCCGGGATCGACGCGTCATGGCGCCAGAGCTGCTCGAGCCACGAGACGCCGGCCTCGCTCAGGGCGATGCTGCGAAAGGCGGCGAGCCATGCGCCCTTCAGGCTCGGCCGGGTGGCGGCGGCCAGCCCGCGCCGGAGCACGGGCTCGAGCTGGGCGGCCGCCTCCTGCCTCGCATCCGGACCGGTGAATCGCCAGAACAGCTCCCGAACGCGTTCCAGCATGTGCTGCACGTTGAGCTCGTCGGGCTCCGAGGCGACGCTGTCAGCGAGCAGGCGGAATACCTGTTCGGGCTCGACGCGGTTCTCGAGCATGGCCTCCCAGAGCGCGACGAGCGCGGCTCCGCGCACGAGCGGATCGCGAATCTCCGGCAGCCGGCGCGTCAAGTAGGCGAGCGTGGCGGCATCGAGATCGAAGAAGCCGTACTCCGCGCCACGTCCGACCGGCAGCACCCACGCCGGTGCCGGGAGGCCGACGGCTTGCGCAATCGTCGTCTCGCGCTCCTCGAGCATCACGTCGAACGTGTGGACCGCCCGGCCGGCCTGCAGCACCACTCGCGCGCGCTCTGGCCAGACGAGCGCGCGGCCGCGAGCATCGTCCTGTACGAACGCCAGGCGAGCGATCGCGCCGCGCTCGGTCGCCAGCTCCGTTCGAATGGTCGGGCGGCCAGGCTGCTCGATCCACGCGCGGCTCCAGGCGCGCAGGTCGAGAGTCGTCCGCCGATCCAGGCGGTCGACGAGGTCGGGCCAGTCGGCGTTGCCGTACCGATGAGCCTCGAGATACTCGCGCAGCGCGTCACGAAACAGGTCTTCGCCAACCGCGAGCTCGAGCTGTCGCATCGCAACCGGCGCTTTCTGATAGATGATCGCCCCATACAGCGTTCCGGCCTCGTCGAGGTTGTCGAGCGGCTGGCGGACGGGATTCGCGCCGGCCGTGCGGTCGACGTCATAGGCGGCCGGCACGTGCTGATACAGAAAGCGGAGATCGTGGTTCACGTCCGGGAACGCCGGGGACACGATCTTCGCGGCCATCAGGTTCGCGAACACCTCTTTCAGCCACACGTCGTCGAACCACGAGATCGTGACGAGGTTGCCGAACCACATGTGGGCGGTCTCGTGCGCGATGAGGCTCGCCCGGTTCAGCAACTGGTTCTGCGTTGCGGAGGGATCGAGCAGCAGGCTCCCGGCGTTGTAGTACAGCGCGCCGGGATGCTCCATGCCGCTGAACTGGAACGCGGGCAGGAGCACGACGTCGAGCTTGCCGAACGGATACGGAATGCCGGTATAGGACTCGAGCCAGGCGAGGGCCTGCGCCTGGAGGTCGATGAGCGCCTCGCGGTTCCTTGCGATACGGCTTCGGTCCGTCTCCCGGTGGAACAGCCGAATGGGCCGGCCGTGCCGATCGGACGACTCGACCGCAAATCGGCCCGCCGCGAACGCCACGAGATACGTGGGCAGCGGCTCGGTTTCCGCGAACTGGACGCTCGTTCGTCCGCCGGCCGCAGGCGCGCGCGTCGACTCCGCCGCGTTCGCCACGGCCACCCAATCGTGCGGCATGTCGAGTGTCACGGACCATCGAGCCTTGAGGTTGGGCTGATCGAAGCAGGGCAGCGCGAACGAGGCCCGCGCGGGCACGAACAGCGTGTAGAGGTACTCGTCGTGCCGATTCAGGGCTTCGTCGCCGGCCACGAACTCGAGGTCGATCGTGTTCCTACCGACCTCCAGCGCGGACGCCGGGAGCACGATGTGTCCATTGACGGGCGAGACCGCCACGTCGCGGTTGCGGGCGACGACACGGCGCAGGTGGCTGGCCGGCTGACGGAAGTCGAGCGCGAGCGCCGACGAAGCGTCCGACAAGGTGAAGCTGATGGTCACGCGTCCCGTCACCGGATCGGCGAGCGAGGCCGGCAGGTGCAGTGACACCGCGTACCGCAGGTCACGGACGCGCGCGGCGCGGTCGCGGGCGAGCGCGAGCGGAACGCCCGGATCAGGCACGACGGCGCGATGCGACAGATGCCAGATGAGGCCGCCGGCCGCGGCCGCCGCCGTAGCGGCGAGGACGGCCAGCGATCGGCGGGTGCGGAATGGGAGTCGCACGCCGCACGATTCTACGTCTCGAAGGCGCGCATGATGGCGTCGTAGCCGAGCCTGGCGCCGCGCTCGAGCACGGGGCGCCGCCGTTCGAGCCGGCCGATCGGGTAGTCGCTCACGCGGATGGCCCGAACCGCTGTGCGGCCGAGCGGGCCAGTGCCAGCGTCGACATCGCGTATCAGCGCCGCGTAGGGGCCAGACCGGCCAAGGTAACGCGCGGCCAGGTCTGGCGAGAGACGTCGCAGCCTCGGACCCACGAAGTAGCGGTCGAGCGCCGACGGCTTCGGCCGCATGCCGCCGCCTCGCGTGAGCAGCGCCAGCACGTGCGTGTGCCCTTCGCGCTCGGCCGTCGGGATCGGAATCGGCTCCGTGATCGACGCGTCGAGGTAGCGTCGCCCTTCGTACTCCGACGGCTCGCCGGCGACGACGGGCATCGTGGCGCTCGCGCGCAACGCATCGAACAGTTGCGCGGCCGTCCGGAACCCGCGCAGGGGACGGGAGATTCGCGCGTCGACGTCGGTCGCGATCACGGTGAGCGGCGACGCCGCCCGGAGCACGCGCTCCGCATCGAGCCGCTTGCGGTGACGCGCGACGTCGTCGAGCAGGAACGCCAGGTTGACGATCGGCCGGCCGCGGACCGGGCGTGCGAGGTCGATGAACCTGGTGTTGTTGATGTCCTCGTAGTAGATCGACGTGCCCAGCCCGGCCTGACCTGCGAGGAAGTAGGCCGCATTGATCGCACCCGCCGAGGATCCGTACACGGCGTCGAAGACGTCGCCGTAGCCGAGATCCTCGAGCGCCCACACCATGCCGGCCGAGATGACGCCGCGCATGGCGCCCCCTTCGACGACGAGCGCGATGCGCGCCGCGTCGTCGAAGGGGCGGACGCCGCGAGCCTTGCGTCGGCGCAGCAGGTCAATCACCTGCGGCGTCGGTCCGAACGAGCGTCCGGCGGAGAGACTGGTAAGAGGCCGTGAGCAGTCGGGTGATGGCCGGCAGGTTCGGATCCACGTCGCTCGCGTCGAACAGCAGGGCGGCCTCGGCTCGCCGAGCCGCGGCATCCGATGCCGCACCCGGGCGCAGCCGGTACCGCAGCTCGTAGTCCCTCTCGATCAGCGGGGCGACCTGATCGAGCGTGCTGAGATGAGGAAGACGACGCGTGACCCACCAGTTCAGCTCCGCGCGCGCGACCGCGGATGGATCGAGGTCCGCCTTGGTCCAGGCCTTCTGGACGCCGGCTGCCGTCTCGAGATCCGGTAGCACACGCTCGTAGCGGCTGTGCAGTCCTTGGAAGGTCAGCGCCGCCCTCGTGGTGTAGAACCCCGCTTCGAGCGCCCGGAACCACGAGTATCGGTGCTGCTCACGCTGAAGCCTCACGGCGTTGACGAAGGCGCCGAACTCCTCACGGGCGCGCGTCGCCTGCCAGAAGGCGACCTCACGTTCGGCCACGGTTTCAGGACTGAAATCGCCGGGCCCGAGCCCTCCGAACGGCCCTGCGACGAACCCGAGATAGACGACGCCCCCAAGGATCGTCAGCGTCAGCAGGCGGCCAAGGCTGAGCACGGCGGCGATTCTAGCAAACGGCACGCCGACTCTTTGGCGCCGTCATCGAAACCAGCTACGCTGGGTACACATCCAAGACCAGGGGGATCCATGGCCACGGATATCAAGTTTGACGTGACGCGGACGGAAGACGAATGGCGCGCCCGCCTGTCGCCGGAGCAGTACGACGTGCTGCGCCGCCACGGCACGGAGATGCGAGGGACGAGCCTGCTGAACAAAGAAAAGCGGCCTGGCGAGTACCAGTGCGCCGGATGCGGACAGGTGCTGTTCAACTCCGAGACGAAGTACGAAAGTGGCAGCGGCTGGCCCAGTTTCTTCGCGGCGCGGGAAGACGCTGTCGGCACGAGCGTGGATCGCTCGCATCTGATGTCCCGCACCGAGGTGCACTGTGCGCGCTGCGGCGGACACCTCGGCCATGTGTTCGAGGATGGCCCGGTGCCGACAGGCCTTCGCTACTGCATGAACGGCGTCGCGCTCACGTTCACGCCCACCGGATCGGAGGAGCCGCAGCGATGAGCTACTTCGGCGCGAAGCTGCGGATGCCCTCGTCAGCCGAGGCGTTGAAGGGCAGGGACGAACCGCTCCCGGTGCCTGAACACCACGCGGTCAACGGCCGGCCGCTCGCTGGCCCATTTCCGGCAGGGCTCGAACACGCGCTGTTCGGCATGGGATGTTTCTGGGGCGCCGAGCGGAAGTTCTGGCAGGCGACGGGCGTCTACACGACCGCTGTCGGCTACGCCGGCGGCTACACGCCGAACCCGACGTACGAGGAGGTGTGTTCTGGCCACACCGGGCACGCTGAGGTCGTGCTCGTCGTGTTCGATCCGCGCGTGATGCGCTACGAGGAGCTGCTCCGCCTCTTCTGGGAGAACCACGACCCCACGCAGGGGATGCGGCAAGGCAACGATGTCGGCACGCAGTACCGCTCGACCGTGTATGTCTACTCTGCGGCACAGCGTGCTGCCGCCGAGCGGAGCCGCGCCGAGTACGGCCGCGAGCTGGCGGCGCATGGGCTGGGCGAGATCACGACGGAGATCGCGGATGCGCCCGCGTTCTACTACGCGGAGGCCTACCACCAGCAGTATCTCGCGAAGAACCCGAATGGCTACTGTGGGCTGGGCGGCACAGGCGTGAAGTGCGGCGTCCCCGCGTGAGCATCGCGTGCCCGCTGCGCCGCTGGTAAGCGCGCAACGCGCGGCAATCACCAGCGTCCTGGCCAGCCTCCTGCTGGCTGGGGCGAACGTCGCCGTCGGCCTCGCCACGCAGTCGCGCAGCGTCGTCGCGCTCGGCGTGGAGTTCGCCGGCGACGTGCTCGCGTCGACCGCCGTCCTGCTCGGGCTGTGGTTGGCCGCCCGCCCGCCGGATGCCAACCATCCGTACGGACACGGCCGGGTCGAGACTCTGGCTGGGCTCCTCGTCGGGTTCGTGCTCGTCACCGGCGGAATCGGCATCGCCTACCGGTCGCTCGCGTCCGGTGAATCGCGGCATGCCCCGGGAGCGGCGGCGACGGCCATCGTGCTCGTGACGATCGGCGTGCGCGCCGCGACGGCCGCTCTCAAGTTCCGCGTTGGACGGCGGGTCGAGAGCACGTCGCTCATGGCGGATGCGTGGAACGACTCCGTCGACATCCTGTCCGCTTCGGGCGCGCTCGTCGCGGTCGGGCTCGCTCGCTTCGATCCCGCTCGGTTCGCGTGGGCCGATCGCTATGGCGCCGCGTTCGTTGGGCTCGTCGTGGTCGTGACGGGCCTGCGGGTGGTGCGCCAGGCGTCGCTCGATCTCGCCGACACGATGCCGACGCTCGAACGCACGGCCAGCCTGCGGCGCGTCGCTTGCAGCGTGCCCGGCGTCCTCGGCGTCGAGAAGCACTACGCGCGCAAGACGGGGCTGCAGTACCACGTCGATTTGCACGTCGAGGTGAGCCCGGAGATGACGGTGCGCGCATCGCACCAGATCGCGCACCAGGTCCAGCAGCGGGTCCGGGCCGAGCTGCCCTGGGTCGCCGACGTGCTCGTGCACATCGAGCCGGCGCCCGACGCGGGCACGTCGGCCGTCAGCGACCCGCGCTGAACGTGTTGCAGGCGTCGACGCGGCCGCTCTCGAGCCCGCGTCGAAACCACTCGACGCGTTGAGCGGACGAGCCGTGGGTGAACCGCTCCGGCGACACGCGCCCGCCGCCCATGCGCTGGATGCGGTCGTCGCCGATGGCTGCCGCGGCGTTCAGCCCTTCTTCCACGTCGCCTTCCTCCAGGATGTTCCGCTGTGCCGACGAATGGCCCCACACGCCCGCGTAGCAGTCCGCCTGCAGCTCCATGCGCACGGAAAGCGCGTTCGCGTCGGCCGGGTTCGCGCCCTGCAGGCGCCGAACCTGCTGCTCCGTTCCCGTGAGCGTCTGGACGTGATGGCCGATCTCGTGGGCCAGGACGTAGGCCTGCGCGAAGTCGCCGCCTGCCCGGAACCGCTGGCGCAGCTCGTCGTAGAACCCCAGGTCGATGTAGACCTTGCGGTCGGCCGGGCAGTAGAACGGGCCCGTGGCCGATTGGGCGAAGCCGCACGCCGAGTCGATGGCATCACGAAAGAGCACCAGTCTCGCGCGTTCGTACTGCGGGCCGAGGATCTGCTCCCAGGTGTTCTGTGTGTCGTCGAGGACGAACGACACGAACTGCGTCAGCTCTTCCTCGGCGGCCGTCGTGGCCACCGGACCCGACGAGCCGGGCGCTGGTGCGTCGCCAGCCGGCCCGCTCGAGAGCAGCGAGAGGAAGTCCTGTCCGGTCAGGAGGCTCAGCACGAACAGGATGGCCAGGCCGCCCAGGCCGATGGGGGCGACACGCCCGAGCCGCATGCCGCCGCCTCCGTAGCCAGGCGTCTCGCCGCGCCGGTCCTCGAGATCACGACTTCGTCCACCGGGTGTCCAGCGCATCTCGACCTCCAGGTCCGTAGGTCATTCTAGAATGCCCCAGGGATGGCATTGCCACGCGCGTCCGCGCGGTCGCCGATTGCCGGCGCGACCCGCGAACCGGGCACCGCGGCCGATGCCTCCAGGTGTGCGGATCGGGCACGGCTGAAACTTCCGTTCTCCGCCGGGGTTCGTCGACGGCCGGCGTTCGATGCGGTTTCTCGTGCCGGGTGTCGGTGAACGCGCTGGGGCGCCTGGCTTGCGCGCCGAGGTGAGGCGATGAAGAAGCATCGGCGGATGCTCGTCGTGGTCGGAGTGCTTCTCGTCGGCATGCTCGCGGCGTGGGGCTATTCGGCGGCCAATGCCTCCACGAGCTTCGACCCCGCTCGCCTCGTGACCGTCGAGAAAGGCACCATGATCGTCTCGGTGGTGGCGACGGGCAAGATCGAGCCGATCACGAAGGTCGAAATCAAGTCGAAAGCCAACGGGATCATCGAGCGGCTGCACGTGGACGTCGACGAGCTCGTGCAGCCCGGACAGGTGCTCGCCGAGCTGGATCGCGAGAACCTGACGGCGCGATTGCGGGAGGCCAAGGCCAACCTCCAGGCGGCCGAAGCCGCGCGCGATGCGGCAGTGGCCCAGGTGCGGAAGAACGAGATCGAGGCGGAGTCGCCCGAGCTCGACCTCGCGCGGCGCAGTCTCGCGCGCGCCGAGCAACTGTTCGGCCAGAACCTGCTGCCGCAGTCCACGCTCGAGGAGACGAAGGCCGCGTTCGCGCAGGCGGAGGTGCGCCACCGGGCGGCCGCCGGTCAGCTCGTCATCGCGCAGGCGCGCGTGGTGGAGGCCACGGCCAATGTCGCGCAGGCGCGGGCCGCCGTCGAGCGCGCCGAAGAGGAGCTGGCGCAGGCCACGATCCGCGCTCCCGTTCGAGGCACGGTGTTGACGCGCGACGTCGAGGTTGGAAGCCCCGTCTCGTCGATCCTCAATCTCGGCGCCAATGCCACCCTCGTGATGACGATCGGCGACATCGGCCAGGTGTACGTCAAGGGGAAGGTCGACGAGGCCGACATCGGCCGCGTGCACGTCGGCCAGAGCGCCCGGATCACCACCGAGTCGTACCGTGACCGCATCTTCGCCGGCAAGGTGACGCAGATCTCTCCGATCGGCGTCGAGAAGGACAACGTGACGACGTTCGCCGTCGAGGTGTCGATCGAGAACCCCGGCAAGGTGCTGAAGGCGAACATGACGGCAAACGCCGAGATCGTGCTCGACGAACTGCCCGACTCGCTGCTCGTCCCGGAAGCCGCCGTGGTCTACGACGCCGATCGCCGTGCGTACGTCGACGTCGTGGACGGCACGCGCAAAGAGGGCAAACGCCGCGTGCCGGTCACGCTCGGCGTCGGCAACGGTTCGCGCATCCAGATTCGAAGCGGCGTCGCCTCCGGCGACCAGATCGTGCTGCCTGGCTAGCGCGGCGCTTCTTCCTCACGCGCGGACGATCCGGCCATGCGCGAGATCCTGACCCAGGTCGTCTTCAACCTGCGGGCGAACCGGCTCCGCAGCGTGCTGACGATGTTCGGGATCTCGTGGGGCGTGATCTCCGTCGTGATCCTCTCCGCCATGGGCGAAGGGTTCCAGCAAGGCAATCAGCACGTGCTCGAGGAGCTCGGCCGCAACATCGCGATCGTCTGGGGCGGCCGGACGTCGCTCCACGCGGGCGGCGAACGGGCCGGTCGCGTCGTCCGGCTGACGGTGGCCGACGCGCGCGCGCTCGCCGGCGAGTCCGCCCTGATCGCCGTCGTCAGCCCCGAGATCCAGCGAGGCGGTGTGACGGTCAAGAGCGCCTACAATGCCGCGGCGCTGATGGTGCACGGCATCGAGCCGCAGTACCAGCAGATCCGCACGATCGACGTCGAGCGCGGGCGTTCGTTCACGGCGGCCGACGACGAGCGCGCGTTGCGGGTGGCGATCGTCGGCGCCGACGCGGCCACGCAACTGTTCGGCGGCCGCAACGGTCTCGGCGACATGATCGAGCTGAACGGCCTGCCGTACACGGTCATCGGCACGATCCGCCGCAAGGACCAGGACAGCAACTACAGCGGCCCGGACAACGACAAGGTCTTCGTCCCGTTCGCCGCGATGGCGCGCGACTTCCCGCGGCCGGGCACCGATCCGGGCGTCGTCTCGCAGATCATCATCACGCCGCGGGCCTCCGTCGTCGACGAGCTTCCGCGCGTGCTCGACGCGCGCACGGGGCGCATCGAGGACGTCGACTGGCCGCTCGCGCGCGAGGTGCGCCGCGTGCTCGCGCCGAGGCATCGCTTCGACCCGGCCGACCGCGAGGCGCTCGCCATCTGGGACACGTCGCTCCAGACGTTGATGTTCAGCCGCTTGATCCGGAAGATGAAGGACTTCTTCAGCGCCGTCGGGCTCGTCACGCTGGCGCTCGGCGGGCTCGGTGTCATGAACATCATGCTCGTCGCCGTGCAGGAGCGCACCCGCGAGATCGGCGTGCGCAAGGCGCTCGGCGCGACGACCCGCCAGATTCAGCGGCAGTTCTTCCTCGAGGGGTTCCTTCTGACGATCTTCAGCGGCCTCCTCGGGCTGGCGGTCGCCGCCGGCCTCTCGGCGGCGGTGAACACGCTGCCGATGCCGCCTCGATTCCAGGGCCTGACCATCACCTGGCACGCCGGCGCGTTCGCCCTGCTCGCGCTCGTCATCGTCGGCGTCGCGACCTCGACGTATCCGGCACGGCGCGCCGCGCAGCTTCCGCCCGTCGAGGCCCTGAGGTACGAAGGCTGATGATCGCCGACGCGCTCGCCCGGCGCGGCGCGCAAACGCGCCGCCGGCACGCCGGCTCGGCCACGCTGCTCGAGACGGCGGCGCAGGCGTTCGCCGGCCTGCGCCGCAACTGGTCGCGGACGCTGCTCGCGACGCTCGGCATCTCCTGGGGCATCGTGTCGGTCGTCACGTTGCTGGCCTATGGCGAGGGGTTCAACCAGGCGCTCGCTCGTGGATTCCGCGGAGCCTTCGGCGACGGCGTCTCCGTCATGTGGCCGGGACAGACGAGCCTGCAGTCGGGCGGCGAACGCGCGGGACGCCCCGTGCGGTTGAGGCTGGCGGACGCCGAAGCGGTGGGCGACGTCCCGCTGGTCAAGGCCTGGAGCCCGGAGTTCATGCGCGATCTGGCGGTCGTCTGGGGGCTCAGGCAGGCGGTCGCGCTCGGGCGCGGCGTGGCGCCAGACTACGCCACGATGCGGTCCCAGACGCCCGCGGTCGGGCGCTTCATCGACGCCGAGGACGTCCGGCTGCAACGCCGCGTCGTGTTCCTCGGCAGCGAAATCGCGCGCAAGATCTTCGGGCAGACGCCGGCGATTGGACAGTCCGTGCGGCTCCAGGGCATGTCGTTCGATGTCATCGGCGTGCAGAAGGAGAAGGTGCAGCTCTCGAGCTATGGCCGGCCGGACAGCGAAAGCGTGTTCATCCCGTACACGACCGCCGGGCAGCTCTGGAACACCGAGTACTTGAGCGTGCTCATCTTCCAGGCGGTCGATCCGGCGCTCGACGCGAAGGCAACCGCGGCCGTCAAGACCGTGCTGGGACAACGGCTGCGGTTCAACCCGACCGACGATCGGGCCGTGCGCATCTTCGGATCGAGCGAGAGCGCGAAGTTCACGAGCAGCATCGTGCTCGGGCTCGAGCTCGTGCTGTCGTTCATCGGCGTGCTGACGCTCGCCATCGGCGGCGTCGGCGTGATGAACATCATGTTCGTGTCGGTCACGGAACGGACACAAGAGATCGGACTGCGCAAGGCGCTCGGCGCCAGACGAGGGACGATCCTGCGTCAGTTCCTGATCGAGGGGCTCATCACGACGTTCGCCGGGGGCGCTGCCGGTATCGCGCTGTCGGCCGGGCTCGTCTGGCTGATCAGCCCGCGGCCGTTCCTATCCGAGCTGCTCGACGACTCGACGGGCTCGGCCGACATCCATCTCGTGATGTCGCTCGAGCTCGTCGCCATCTCCACGGCGATCCTCGTCGTCGTGGGCCTCGTCAGCGCCCTGGTCCCGGCGGTGCGCGCTGCCAGGATGGACCCGATCGAGGCGCTCAGGCACGAATGAGCGCCTCGGCCTACGACGAGGCGCCGCCTATCCCTTGAACACCCGCAGCAGCCTCGAGATCGGGTCGTAGAAGCGATCGACCACCCGTTCCTTCAGCGGGATGATGGCGTTGTCGGTGATCGTGATGTGCTCGGGGCAGACTTTCGTGCAGCACTTGGTGATGTTGCAGTAGCCGATCCCGAACTGTTCCTTGAGCGCCGGCACCCGGTCGGCCGAGTCGAGCGGGTGCATTTCGAGTGCGGCCGCGTACACGAGGAAGCGCGGCCCGATGAACTCGTCGTGCTTGTGATGGTCGCGCAGCACGTGGCACACGTCCTGGCACAGGAAGCACTCGATGCACTTGCGGAATTCCTGGACGCGATCGATGTCGTCCTGCTGCATCCGCCACGTACCGTCGGGCGCATCGGGCGGCCGCGGCGTGAACTCCTTGATGCGCTTCTTGACCTCGAAGTTCCACGACACGTCCGTGACGAGATCCTTCACGTGCGGGAACGCGCGCAGCGGTTCGACCGTCACCGGCTGATCGGCCGGAAGCTGATCGAGCCGCGTCATGCACATCAGGCGCGGAGATCCGTTGATCTCGGCCGAACACGACCCGCACTTGCCGGCCTTGCAGTTCCAGCGGCACGCCAGGTCGGGCGCGTCCGACGCCTGAATCGCGTGCACGGCGTCGAGCACGACCATGCCCTCGCCGGCGTCCGTCGTGTACTCGCGGAACTCTCCCTGTCCGCGTGCACCGCGCCAGAGTCGGAACGTCCGCATGGCCATGGCTACTTGTTCTCCTCGATGACCTGCTGCAACTCGGCCGGCATCTGGGGGATCGGGCCTCGCGAGAGCGTCATCCGGCCGTCCGCGTCCTTGCGGATGACGTGATTGAACGACGCGAACTCGGCGGACTTCTCCGGGTAGTCCTCCCGGAAGTGTGCGCCCCGGCTCTCGCGGCGCTCGAGCGCGCACCGCGTGATCGCCTCCGAGACGGTCAGCAGGTTGTGCAGGTCGATCGCCGTGTGCCAGCCGTTGTTGTACTCCCGGTTGCCGCCGACGCCAGCCCGCTCCGCCCGGGCCCGCAGCGCGCTCAGCCGCTCGAGCGCTTCGCGCATCTCGGACTCCTGCCGGACGATGCCGACGAGGTCCTGCATCATGTCCTGCAGATCGTGCTGGACGGCGTACGGATTCTCGCCGCTCGTGCCGCGGTCGAACGGCGCGAGCGCGTGGTGGACGGCCGACTCGATCTGCCGATCGTCCAGATGTGCGGCGCCGTTGGCTCTGGCGAACAGCGCGGCATGCTCGCCGGCGCGCTTTCCGAACACGATCAGGTCCGACAGCGAGTTGCCGCCGAGCCGGTTGGCGCCGTGCAGGCCCGCGGCCGCTTCACCCGCCGCGAACAGACCCGGCACGGTGGACATCTGCGTGTCGCCGTCCACCTGCACGCCGCCCATCGTGTAGTGGGTCGTCGGCCCGACCTCCATCGGCGTTTCGGTGATGTCCAGGTTCGCGAGCTGCATGAACTGGTGGTACATGCTCGGCAGCTTGCGCCGGATGTGATCCGCGCCGTTCGGCAGCTTCGTCTTGATCCAGGCGATGTCGAGGAACACGCCGCCGTGAGGGCTGCCGCGCCCGGCCTTGACCTCCCGGTTGATGCAGCGCGCGACGTGATCGCGAGTCAGCAGCTCTGGCGGCCGGTTGGCCGTCTTGTCGCCCTGCGTGTAGCGCCAGCCTTCGTCGGCATCCTTCGCGGTCTGATTCCGGTAGTTCTCGGGGATGTCGTCGAACATGAACCGGCGCCCCTCCTTGTTGAGGAGGACGCCGCCCTCGCCGCGCACGCCTTCGGTGACGAGGATGCCGCGCACGCTCGGCGGCCAGACCATGCCGGTGGGGTGGAACTGGATGAACTCGAGATCCTGCAGCGCGGCGCCGGCCTCGTAGGCCAGCGCGTAGCCGTCGCCCGTGTACTCCCAACTGTTGCTGGTGATCTTGTACGCGCGGCCGAGCCCGCCGGTCGCGAGCACGACGGCCTTCGCCTGGAACACGTTGAACCGGCCGCGTTCGCGATCGTAGGCGACGGCGCCGGCGATCCGCCCGCCGTCGGTGAGCAGGCTCACGACCGTGTGTTCCATGTGAACGTCGAGGCCGCGGTGGACGCCGTGATCCTGCAGCGTGCGAATCAGCTCGAGGCCCGTGCGGTCGCCGACGTGGGCGAGGCGCGGATATCGGTGCCCGCCGAAGTTGCGCTGGAGGATCCGGCCGTCCTTCGTCCGATCGAAGACGGCGCCCCAGGCTTCCAGCTCGCGGACGCGATCGGGCGCCTCCTTGGCGTGCAGCTCCGCCATCCGCCAGTTGTTCAGGTACTGGCCGCCGCGCATCGTGTCGGCGAAGTGGACGCGCCAGTTGTCGCGATCGTCGACGTTGGCGAGCGCCGCGGCCATGCCGCCTTCGGCCATGACGGTGTGCGCCTTGCCGAGCAGCGACTTGGTGATGACTCCGACGGTCGCGCCCTGCGCCGACGCTTCGATCGCCGCGCGCAGTCCGGCGCCGCCCGCCCCGATGACGAGCACGTCATGCTGCAGGACCGGATATTGACTCATGAGAAGGGATCCACACGCCGGAGTCCACACGACCGGCCGTTCGCCCGGGGCCGCGCCCGATGGCCGGCCGATTCCGCGGCCGGCGACCCGCGCCGGCTTCCGGACCGTGCGAACCGGCCGCCCGCTACAACAACCGAAAATCGGTCCAGATGCCCATCGCGCACATCCGGACGTACAGGTCCGTGAAGCCGACCCAGAAGAGGCTGATCCACGCCCACTTCATGTGCCAGCGGTTCAGACAACTGACGCACGCGTAGCTGGTCTTGCGGATCGGGCGCCCCGACATCACGTCCAGCACGCCGCCGACGAGGTGTCGGAGCGAATGGCAGCCGAGCGTGTAGCAGGCCAGGAACACGACGTTCAGCGTGAGCACGATCGTGCCGACGCCGATCCCGAACGTCGTCGGCGCGCCGGCCTCGAGCACTGTGCCGTTCACCGGAAACCAGAGCGCTTTCCACGCGTCGATGCCGAGGATCACGATGATCCCGAGCGCGACGTACAGGAAGTAGCGGTGGACGTTCTGGATTACGAGCGGGAACCAGCGCTCGCCGAGGTACGTCTTGCGCGGTTCTCCGACCGCGCAGCCCGGCGGGTCGGCCCAGAACGCCTTGTAGTACGCGCCGCGGTAGTAATAGCAGGTCAGCCGGAATCCGGCCGGTCCCCACAGAATCAACGCCGCACCAGAGAAGTGCAGGAACGGCGGCCACCAGACCGGCTGCGCGGGCCCGCCGAACCAGGCGTGCGGCGAGGGCCCGAAGAGCAGAGGTGAGTACATGGGCGAGAGATAAGGGCCGTACTCGTAGTACGCGTTCGAGTACCCCGCCCACGTGGCGTAGACGATGAACGCCGAGAACCCGAGGAACGTCGCCGCCGATGGCAGCCACCAGGCATCGCGTCTCGTCGTCTCGCCGAATCGTCGTTGCGCTGGAAGGGAAGTGGCGGGCACGGCAGTCAACACGATAGCTGCACCAGGCCGATCCGGGCAATGGGGGGCGCGATTCGCTGATGGTCCGAATGCGCGGTCGAGATGGCCGTCAGAACTCGAGCAGCAGCCCGCCGGAGGGCACGAGCGGGAGCAGCCGCTCGGCGTAGCCGATGGCGGCGAGATTCGACCGGATCGATCCGCGGCCTGGGCCCAGATTCCGGCGGTTCCACAGGTTCACGAACTCGATGAACATCGTCAGGCGGCTGCGGCGGAACGTGAACGTGCGCCGTCCGCCGATGTCGAACCGCGAGTACACGGGCAGCCGCACGAGGTTGCGCTCGGCCCCGAGCACGAGGTCGTTCGCACTGCCGTCGAAGTAGCCGACGATCGGGAAGTTGGAGCCCATCCGGAGCTTCGCGAAGAGCTTCACCCGATACGACACGCGCTGCTGCACGAAGAGATTGAACGTGTGCCGTTGGTCGAAGTCGGCATCGAATCCCTCGCCGGTCGTCGTGTCCGTGGCCCGCGCGTGCGACCACGTGTAGCCGACCCAGCCGCTCGCGCCGGTCTCGGATCGGCGTTCGAGCACGAGCTCCACGCCGCTCGCGCGCGTGTCGAGCCGCGACGCCAGCAGCGTGAAGGGCGAGCCCACGATCCTGTCGCCGGATGCGAGCCGGTCCTCCTCGATCGCTCGCAGGCCGTTCCACTCGCGGCGTCGGAACGCCGCGACGCGCCAATGGGTCTTCGCGCTGATCGGCTGCGCCACGCCGAGATCGGCGTTCCAGGCGCGTTCGGCCTGCAGAGGCTCTGGCGCGCGGCCCATTTCGCTCAGCGCCGGGAACTGGCGGGCGCCGCTCACGCCGCCAAAGACGTGGACGATGCCGATCTCGTGGTGGCCAACGAGCCAGGGCGACGTCCCCGTGCTGCCGGTGGCCGTGTCGTGCGCGACACGCGCGCCCATCGCGAGACGCCCGCGAGACGTGGTTCGAATCACCTGTCCCCACCCGTCACCGATCGTGCGGGCACGATCGAACGGGAGGTCGGCGCGAAGCTCGAGGACGCCCGCGGCGTTCGCGAACGCGCGCAGCGTCTGATCCGTCGAGGAACGCTCGACCTTCAGGCCGCCGTCGATCTGCCAGCCCGGGGCGGCGAAGAACGAGGCATCGGCCCGCCAGAGGAGCGACCGCGTCTGCCCGACGCCAAGCGCCTGGCCGGATCGCCCTGTGATGTCGATGTGGTTGCCGACGAACGACAGTCGCTGGCTGACGAGCACGCGGTCGTGCGTGAGGCGCCAGGCTGCGGATCCGAGCATCGCATTGGACCAGGCGTGGTTGATCTGGTTCGCGCCCGTGGCCGTCGAGTTCTCGTAGTGCGCGCGGCCGCCGATGAAGAGCGCCTCGACGTGCTGGCGCGGCGTCAGGTCGTAGCCGACCTTCGCCTGTCCGTCGTAGAAGCCCACCGTGGCGTCGATGTCCGGCTCGAGGACGCGGACCAGCCAGTCGACGTAGCTTCTCCGGACCGAGACCAGCCACGAGCCGCGGCGGCCGGCGCCGAGCGGTCCTTCGGCGACGACCGACGCGTTGGTGCCGCTGACGGCGAAGCGCAACGCGCGCCGATCGCGAGAGCCCTCGCGCAGGTCGAAGGCGATGGTCGGCCCCAGCCAGTCGCCGTGCGTCAGTGCGTGCGCGCCCACGTCGAGCGAGGCGCTCGCGAGCACGTCCGTGTTGATCATCGCGATCGAGCCCGGATCCTCGAGCCCGCCCATCGCGTGGAACATGAGGTTCGTCGGCGTGCCGTCGACGACGATGCCGCCGTGGCGAAATGCCGAGCCGCGCACCGAGAACTCGGCGCGGAAATCGTCGCCCGTGGAGGCGCCGGGCAGGGCCTGCATCGCGCGGACCGGATCGTCGGCGGCCATCTCGCGCAGATCCTGCAGGGCCGATGAAGTCAGCGCCACCGACGCGGTCGGCGGCGTGTGATCGGCCGGTCCCGCCGTCACGTGTACTGATTCCTCGTACGTGCCGGTGCCCTCGGCGAGCGGCACTTGGAGGTCGACGATCGACCCCGACGACACGGTGATGGGGCGTCGCACGAAGATGTAGCCCACCGTCGAGACCGTCAACGTGTAGGTTCCGGGCGTCAGGTCCTCGAACGCGAACCGCCCGTCCGGCGACGTGCGCGCGGACCGGTCCGTTTCGCTGAGCGCGACGAGCACGTCCGCGATCGGCGAGAGCGTGCGGCCGTTCACGACCTGACCTTTGATGATCGCCGGCTCAACGGCAACCGGCGCCGGCACCGCCTGCCTGGCGATGAGCCATGCGAGGAGCCAGGCGGCGGCGTGCGGCATCAGCCCGCCTCGACGATCGCCGGACGATCCTCGGTCCGGCCGGGCGGCGGCGGGCTGGCCAGATCGCCACCGCCGATGAGCTCGTCGGTGATGTAGTCGATCGCCCGATCGTCGGTGCGCGCGAGCAAGGCCTCGAGCGGCGATCGCGGTTCGACGAGCGATTCGCGCTGCTGCATCGACGGCCAGGATCCGTCCGCTCGCCGCGGCGCGTAGCGCACCCAGAACCCGACATGCCATCGGACGAAGTCGCGAATCCGTTCGCGCCCGTAGTCGTCCACCGCCGGCTCGACCTCCGGAACGTCCTCGTGCACGCCGGCGGATGCGCCGGCGTCGCGCTTGCGCCCCCAGTGCTCGACGGCGAGATCCACGTACCGCCGGTACAGCGCGACACGTTCGTCAGCCGTGATGTCCCAGTAGCCGCCGACGGTCTCTCTGAACAGCCACGGTTTGATCAGCACGCCGCGTCCGCTCATGACGGCGGCGCACCCCGACGTGGCGAGCCGGTGCGCGATCTCGTGCGCGAAGAGCAGGTCGCCGTTGCCGATGACCGGCACCTCCACGCGTGACGCGATCTCGGCGATCGCGTCCCAGTCGGCCGGCTGCCGGTAGCGCGCTTCCCGCGTGCGTCCGTGCACGGTGATGGCGGCGACGCCGCCGTCGACCGCGGCCTGCGCCAGCTCGAGGTAGTTGCGCTGCTGCGCGTTCCAGCCCAGCCTGATCTTGACCGTCACTGGCACGGTGAGGACCCGCCGCATGCTTTCGACGATGCGCCGCACGCGCGCCGGCTGCCGTCCGAGCGCCGCGCCCAGACCTCGGCGCGTGAAGTGATCGATCGGGCATCCGAGGTTGACGTCCACGAAGTCGGCGCCGCGGCTCTCGACGAGCGCGGCCGCCCAGGCCATCTCCTCGGGGTTCGTGCCGGCGAGCTGGACGCCGAAGCACGGCTCCTCGGCGGCTCGCCGGATCAACGCGAACTCGCCGCGGCGACGCTGCTTCAGCCGGCGGGCGACGACCATCTCGCTCACGACGACCCTGGCGCCGAGCGCCGCGCAGAGGCGCCGATACGGCAGATTCGACCCTTTGGTCATCGGCGCCATGACGACGGCGCCCTCGAGCGCGTCGAGGAAGACCATGCGTCAGATACTACCTGTGTTGCATGACCGAGCACCGGCGAGCGCCGCTCCCTGTCGACGACGTCGTGCCGGACGTCGTGCGCCTGCTCCACGCGCATCGCGCGCTCGTCCTCATCGCCGCGCCGGGTGCGGGGAAGACGACTCGGGTCCCGCCGGCGCTCGTCGGCGCGGGGCGCGTCCTGCTGTTGCAGCCGCGGCGGGTCGCGGCGCGGGCGATCGCCAGGCGGATCGCAGCAGAGCAGGGGTGGACGGTCGGCCGCGAGGTGGGCTGGCACGTCCGATTCGACCGCCGCTACGACGACGCCACCGCGTTGATCGTGGCGACCGAAGGGGTGCTGACGGCGAGGCTCCAAGCCGATCCGCTCCTGAGCGACGTCACGACGGTCGTGCTCGACGAGTTCCACGAGCGCAGCATCCACGCGGACCTCGGGCTGGCGCTCGCGCGAGAGGCCTGGCGTGCGCGCGCCGACCTCCGGATCGTGGTCATGTCGGCCACGCTCGACGCCGAGCCCGTGTCGCGCTTTCTCGGAAGCTGTCCTGTGCTGGACGTGCCCGGCCGCGCGTTCGACGTCGAGGTCGAGTACCGGCCTGGCGCCGATCTCGAGACCGTCGTCGTCGACGAGGTGCCGCGCGCCCGGGGCGCCGTGCTCTGCTTCCTGCCCGGCGCGCCCGAGATTCGGCGCGCGATGGATCGACTGGGTGCGCGGTTGCAGGCGCCGATCCTGCCGCTGCACGGTTCACTGAGCGCGGATGAGCAGGATCGCGCGCTCGAGCCGTCGGCACGCCCGCGCGTGATCCTCGCGACGAACATCGCCGAGACGACGCTGACGGTGCCGGACGTCCGCACCGTGATCGACGGCGGCCGTCACAAGGTGGCGCGGTACGATCCCGATCGCGGAATCGACAGCCTCGAGCTCGAGCGCGTCTCGCAGGATGCCGCCGATCAGCGCGCCGGCCGGGCGGGACGGATCGGTCCAGGCCGCGCGCTGCGTCTGTGGGATCCGCGCGATCGGCTCGCGCCGCACCGCGAACCCGAGATCGCCCGGATCGACCTCGCCTCCGTCGTGCTCGACATCCTCGCCTGGGGCGGGCATCCGCGATCGTTTCCGTGGTTCGAGGCTCCGCCGCCGCAGGCGGTGGATGCTGCGTGCGCGCTGCTGGCCCGCCTCGGGGCGGTGGATGCGGCCAATCGGCTCACGAGCGTCGGCGAAGCGATGCGAGGTCTTCCCCTGCACCCACGGCTCTCGCGCGTGCTGCTCGCCGCCAGCGGCGCGCGCGTGGCGGCGCTGGCGTGCGCCGCGCTCGCCGAACGCCACTTTCTGCCGGAGCGCGGGTGCGCGACCACCTCCGATCTGCTCAGTGCCGCCGACCAGGCCGTCCGATGGCCCGGACACGTGCGACGCGTGGCCGATCAGATCGAAGCGGCAGCGCGGCGCGCGCTTGGCGCCGCCGTGCGCCCGACGATTCCGGACGACGACTTCCGGCGCGCGATCCATGCGGGATATCCAGATCGGGTCGCGCGCCGCCGCGCACCGGGCAGCGACCGCTTCCTGCTCGCGAGCGGAACCGGCGCGACGCTCGGCCGCGAGAGCGGCGTCTTCGAGGCAGAGTTCGTCTCGGCCGTCGACGTCACGCGAGCAACGTCTCGGACCGAGGCCGTGATCCGCATCGCCAGCGCCATCGATCGGGACTGGGTACCGGTCACGCACACCGAGACCGAGCACGTGCTGGATCCGCAGCGCGGTGACGCGCGCGCGGTGCGGACGGACTGGCATGGCGCCATCGCGCTCGGGCGCTCGCCGGTCGAGATCGATCCCGACCAGGCCGCCGCGCTCGTTGCGCGAACGTTCCTCGATCGAGGCCCGCGCCCCGTCGACGAGCAACTGCTCGCCCGGCTCGCCGTCGCGGCCCTCGACGGCGGCGAGCCGATCGATCTGCCGGCGCTCGTGCTGTCGGCGGCGCGGATCCATCCGAACCTGCACGGGCTCGATCTCGCTGCCGCGCTGCCGTTCGACGTGAGGCAGCGGCTCGAGCGCCACGCGCCGGCGGAGCTGCCGGTGCCCAGCGGCCGGCGGGTCCGGCTCGACTACCGGCACGGAGGGCGTGTCGTCGCCGCGGTCAAGCTGCAGGAACTGTTCGGCCTCACCGAGACGCCACGGATCGGTCCGCGCCGCGTGCCGGTGACGTTCGAGCTGCTGGCACCGAACGGCCGGCCGGTGCAGGTGACGTCGGACCTGAAGAGCTTCTGGGCCCACGGGTACCCGGAGGTGCGCAGGGAACTGCGCGGACGTTACCCGAAGCACCCGTGGCCCGACGATCCATGGACGGCCACGCCGACGCACCGGATCGTGCGGCGCTCGGACACGTGACGGCCGCAGCGCCTCGCGCGCCGCGTGCTCGCGCGGGCTTTCGCGCGGGCGATGGTAGCCTGAACGGATGAAATTCGGCGTCGTAACGTTCCTGGTGTTCGCTCCTGTGCTGGCAGATGCTCAGGTCGTGCCGCCAGACTCGTTCGGGGCCGGCGGCGCGACGCGGATCATTCCGGTCGTAACGGCTGCGCCCACGGACGAGCCACCGCTGATCGACGGGCATCTCGACGAGGAAGGCTGGCGTGCCGCGCCGATCGTCGCGTCCTTCACGCAGCGCGATCCCGAAGAGGGCGCGGCCGGGAGCGAGCGCACCGAGGTGCGGGTGCTCTACGACGACCACGCGATCTACGTCGGCGCGCGCTTGTTCGATCGCAGCCCGGTGACGACGCGCCTCGGACGCCGCGACATGACGCTGCCATCGTCGGACTGGTTTCGCGTCAGCTTCGACAGCTACCTCGATCGCCGGACCGCGTACCGCTTCGATGTGAACCCTTCCGGCGTGCGCCGCGACGGCATTCTCGGCGGCGAAGGCAGCAGCGGCGGCGGGTTCACGGGACCGGAAGGCGATCTCGCGTGGGATGCGGTGTGGGACGCCCGGACCTCGGTCGACGCGGACGGCTGGACGGCCGAGCTGCGCATTCCCTTCAGCCAGTTGCGGTTCGTGCAGGGCGCGCAGACGTGGGGCGTCCAGTTCGAGCGCGTCCTCGATCGCCGCCAGGAGTTGGCGCTGTTCTCCTTCGCGCGGAAGTCGGAGCCGGGTGGCGTGGCTGCGTTCGGCCATCTCACCGGGCTGCCGGGGCTCCGGCCGGGACAGCGCCTCGAGGTCATGCCTTACATGGTCAGCGAGGCCGACTTCGTGGATGCCGGCGACAATCCCTTCCGCAGCAATCGCGAAGTGCACGCCAACGCCGGTGTGGATGCCCGCTACGCCATCACGTCGAACTTGACGCTCACCACGACGGTGAACCCGGACTTCGGGCAGGTCGAAGTGGACCCGGCCGTCATCAACCTGACGGCCTTCGAGACGCGGTACGACGAGCGGCGCCCGTTCTTCGTCGAGGGCGCGGCGAGCTTCCGGTTCGCCGGCGCGCTCGGCGGGCCGTCGGCGCTCGCGCAAGGCATGTTCTACTCGCGGCGCATCGGCCGTGCGCCGCAGCTCGGCTTGTCGGGGCAGGCCGACGTGCCCGACACGGCGCGGATCCTCGGGGCCGCGAAGGTGACGGGCAAGACGTCGAACGGCTGGTCCGTCGGCCTGCTCAACGCCGTGACCGGCAGCGAGGATGGCCGGTTCCTCGATGCCGACGGCCGGGTGTCGACGGCGCTCACCGAGCCGCTGACCAACTACTTCGTCGGGCGGCTCAACCGCGAGATGCGGGCCGGGCAGACGACGTTCGGACCGATCTTCACGGCGGTGACCCGCGACGTCTCCGACCCGCGAGCCGCGAGCGCGCTGCACTCGGCGGCGTACGCGGGCGGCGTGGACGTCTACCACGAGTGGGCCAACCGGAGCTGGAACGTGGGAGCCTTCGCGGTCGGCAGCCACGTCACGGGCACGCCCGACGCGATCGCGCGCACGCAGCGATCGTCCACGCGCTATTTCCAGCGTCCGGACGCGGCGTCGTTCGGGCTCGATCCGTTCCGAACGTCGCTGAACGGCTTCGCCGCGTCGGTGCAGTTCCGGAAGGTGTCGGGCACGCACTGGACCGGCGACGGCTGGGTCGCGACGACCTCGCCCGGCTTCGAGATGAACGACGCCGGGTTCCAGCAGCGCGCCGACCGGCACGCGGCCGGCGGCGGAATCCGCTATCAGCAACTGCAGCCGGGATCGTTCTTTCGATCGTGGAACGTCTTCACGGGCAACGATTTCTCCGTCAACTGGGACGGTGACCTCGTCGATGCGCGCAACTTCGTGCGCGGGCAGTTCCAGCACCTCAGCTACTGGACGGTGTCGGCGATGATCCGCTATGAACCGAAGCGCATGGACGACCGGTTCACCCGCGGCGGGCCGCTCGCGGTGTCGCCGAGGGCGCTCTACGGCGAAGTCAGCGTCACGTCCGATCCGCGGAAGACGGTCGGCGGCAACCTGCTGCTGAGCCGATGGCGCAACCGCGTGGGCGGCCGCATCGACCGGGCCGATCTGTCGGTGTCGCTCCGGACGTCGCCGCAATGGAACCTGACGTTCGGCCCGTCGCTGACCCGGGCGCGGCAGGACGCGCAATACGTCACGAGCATTCCCGACGCGGCGGCGCGCGAGACGTTCGGAACACGATACGTGTTCGCGCCGCTCGATCAACGGGAGCTCGGCCTCGTGACGCGGCTGAACTACACGTTCACGCGCGACCTCACCCTCGAGCTGTACATGCAGCCGCTCGTATCCCACGCGGTGTACGGCGCGCCGAAGGAGTTCCTTCGGCCGTCGGCGTACGACTTCGCCACCTACGGCCAGGATCTCGGGACGGTCGAGCGCGACGGCCGCGCGTACGCCGTCACCGTTCCCCGATCCGGCGGCGTCAGCACGTTCGCCGTGCCCGATCGCAGCTTCACGACGCGATCGCTGCGCGGCAACGCCGTCGTCCGCTGGGAGTACCGGCCCGGCAGCACGCTGTTCTTCGTCTGGCAACAGGAGCGCGCGAACCGGGAGCTGATGGACGACTTCGGCTTCGACCGCGCGCTGGGCAGCCTGTTCGAGGCCCGGTCGAACAACGTCTTCGTCGTGAAGTGGTCGTACTGGTTCAACCCCTGATCCGGCGCCGGCGATTGCCCGGTCCAGCATTCGCCGGTATCATCACTGACTCACACAGGCTGACGACACTCGATCCGATCGCGGCACGGGCGGCCTCCGGCCATCACGGGGAGCGCCGGCAACGGCGTGCCGTCGACGAGGAGGACGCGAGGCGATCGCCTCGCGCGGGGATCGATGCGTCGGCGCGAGGAGATCACCATGGAACGGAAGACCGCACACGACTTCGATCAAGAGCTGCTGATCCTTTTCGACGCCTACGTGCACGGTCTCATCGACCGGCGCGGCTTCCTCGACAAGGCCGCCAAGTACACCGTTGGCGGCGTCACGGCGGCGATGCTCCTCGATCAGCTCAGCCCGAAGTTCCTCGAGGCGCAGGTCATCAAGCCGGAGGATTCGCGCATCAAGGCGGAGCACGTCGAGTACGCGTCTCCCAACGGCTACGGCAAGATGCGCGGGTACCTGGCGCAGCCGGCCAAGGCGGCCGGCCGGCTACCGGCCGTGCTGGTCATCCACGAGAACCGCGGGCTCAATCCGCACATCGAGGACATCGCGCGCCGCCTGGCGGTCGACAACTTCGTCGCCTTCGCGCCGGACGCGCTGTTCCCGCTCGGCGGCTATCCCGGCGACGAGGACAAGGCGCGCGACCTGTTTCCAAAGCTCGATCAGGCCAAGACGCGTGAGGACTTCGTCGCGGCGTTCGGCTGGCTGAAAGCGCGGCCCGAGACGAATGGCAAGGTCGGCGCCGTCGGGTTCTGCTACGGCGGCGGCATGGTGAATCTCCTGGCCACCCGCGTGCCCGACCTCGTGGCCGGCGTGCCGTTCTACGGCAGCGCGCCGAACCTCGAGGACGTGCCGAAGATCAAGGCGGCGATGCTGATTCAGTCCGCGGAGGTGGACGAGCGCATCAACGCGAGCTGGCCGGCCTACGAAGCAGCGCTGAAGGCCGCCAACGTCCGCCACGAGCGCTACCTGTACAAGGGCACCCAGCACGGCTTCAACAACGACACGACGCCGCGATTCGACGCCGCCGCCGCGAAGCTCGCCTGGGAACGGACGCTCGCGCTGTTCAACACGACGCTGCGATGAACGACCGGGGCGGACGGTCTCGCCGGCCGGCCCGCCCCGCTTCGTGACCGATCTCGCGGATTGCGATGCGCCGCGCGTCCTGTCGACTCGCCGCGCGAGTCCGGTAGACTAGCTGCGCTTTGCCGCGTTCTCTGCTCCCCCCGTCGTACCGCAGGAAGGTCGGACACGCAGAATGGGTCGAGCTGGCCAACGATCGCCAGCTCCGATCGCGCAACAAGATCAGCTATCGCGTGGCGCACTGGCCGATCTGGATCTGGGTGTTCTTCATCGCGCCTGGACCGATCACGTTCAACCTCTTCGCGCACGGGCCCGACCCCACGATCCTGACGTGGCTCGCCGTCGTCCTCGCCGGCACCGGGATTGCCGGGTACGTCGGCCAGTTGCCCGGCGTCGAGCCGTCGCCGTACATCCTGCGGTTCAACGAAGACCGGCCGAATCCTCTCTACCGCCGCATCTGCTACACGCTCGCCTGGAGCGAGGTCGTGAGCTACGCCGTGCTCAACATCGCGGGGCTCGTGGACGCGATCGTGAACGGCACGTGGCGGATGCGAGCGATCTACGACGCCGGGTACCTGCCGCTGGCGGGCACGCTTTGGGTGCTCGGCGCGCTCGGATGGCTGCCGCGCGTGCGGCGATCGACGAAGGGCGAGGGGCAGGAGCGGCGGTACTTCTACGGCTCGGTGTGGGCCGCCTGCATCGCGCAGCCGGTGCTCTGGCTGCTGTGGAAGGTGCTTCCGCTGACGCGCACGTCCGACGTCTTCAAGCTCGTCGTCTTTCTCTCCGTCCTGGCGTTCGTCGGCAATCTCGCTCGACGCGGCGTGCTGCCGCGCACGCGTCCCATCCTGCCGGGCGAGCTCATCGTCGCGGACTGACGGGGGCTTGCGGCTTACGGGCTCATGGCTGTCGAAAGGTCCGGAGTAGTGAAGCCTTCCGGAAGATCTCCACACGGCTGGCAGGGCTGGGACGAGTACGCCGCCTTCTACGATTGGGAGAACGCGCGCACGTTCGGGCGCCGTGACGTTGCGTTCTGGAAGACGATCGCGCGTCAGGCCGTTCCGCCGGTGCTCGAGCTTGGCTGCGGCACGGGCCGAGTCCTCGTGCCGATCGCGCGCGCCGGTGTTCCCGTCGTCGGCATCGATCGGTCGGCTCCGATGCTCGAACGCGCCCGCGTCCGCGCGCGGCGGCTGGAGCGCGGCCGGCGACCGGCGATCGTCCGCGGCGATATCCGGACGCTGCCGTACGCCGCGAACACGTTCGGCGCCGTGATCGCCGCGTATGGACTGCTGCAATCGTTGCTCCACGATCGCGACCTCGACGCGCTTGTGGCCGAGGTCGCGCGCGTCCTGAAGCGCGGCGGCACGTTCGGTATCGATCTCGTGCCGGACCTGCCAGCGTGGAAGGAGTACCGGCAGCAGGTGCGGCTGCGTGGTCGGAGCGAGCGAGGCACGCACGTCACGCTCGTCGAGACGGTGCGACAGGATCGGCGGCGCGGCCTCACGATCTTCGACGAGGAGTTCATCGAACGGCGCGGCCGCCGCAAGCTCGTGCGCGTGTTCTCTCTCACGTTCCGCACGGTCTCGGTGCAACAGATCGCCGCGCGACTGTCGGCCGCCGGCTTCCGCGTCGAGGCCGTGCTGGGCGACTATCGCGGCCGAGCGTGGACACCCGACGCCGAGGCCTGGGTAATCCTCGCGAAGAAGCTCATCCGCAAGCCGTAGCCGGGAGCCCTACGCCAGTCGGCGAGCGCGGGGCCTGTCGCCGGACAGCCCTGCGGGTGCTCCGCACCACGCGTGATCATGGGCGTCGCCTGCGCCGGCCCCGTCCGGCGCCACCCGCGCCGCACCGTGAGCCATGAGCGCAAGCCCTACCTTGCCCTGAACACCACGTCACGCCGGGCGGAGGTGGTATCGAACCTCGCCGTCAGGCTCAGCAGGTGAAGACCCGAGGGGAGCTCGGCGAGCGGCAGGTCGAGCCGGTAGTCGGCCCAGCCGGTGGCGGCGAACGCGTCGGCGCGAATCATCGAGCTCGGCAACGCCAGCACCTCGCGGCCGTCGCTGCCGACGATGGTGCCGGTGACGTGCACGTCGTGTTCGGGCGCCCCGCCGGGCGCGAACAGCCGCATCACGGCGGTGATGCGATCGCTCCTCGCGAACTCACGGCTCGTCGTGGGCGCCACCGGCAGGAGGCTCGGGAACGGATCGGCGCGGCCCTCGCTCGCGTCCTTCCCGAGCACGATCGGCCCGGCGGCCGGCGTCCTGGCCGGCGCGGGAACCGTCACCTCCGCGTGAACGCTTCCGCTCGCGTCCGCGAGGCGGCTCGTCGCGTTGAAGCGCACGTCGTATCGCCCGGGCGGAAGGCTGAACCGCGACCAGACGTCGTACTCCGCGGCCTCGCCGGGGCCCGGTTCGATCCGGCGCGTCGCGGTTTCGAGGACGGGCGGGCTCGCGCGACCGTTGGCGTCGTACACCGTGCGGACGAGCGTGAGCGTCTCGTCGAGCGGCCTCACGACCGGCGGCAGCCGGACGGTGATGACCGCGGCGATCTCGGTCGTCGAGCCGTCGCGCGCGGCGGCGACCGGTACGGCCAGCGCGCGAAGCGGCAGCGGTTCGTACGGGCTCAGCCCGGTGAGCTGCACCTCGCTCGGCTTCGGCGGCAGATACCAGCAATCGAAGACGCACGTGACGCGGCGCGGGCCGGCGCCGGTCGCGGTGAGGTCTGTCGCGTTCGGCGCCCAGCGGCCTCGCCGGGCCCGCACCTCGACGTCGCGGCGGTTGACCGTGACGGCGATCTGCCTGAAGCGCCCGTCGAAGTTCGGAGCCGTCTCGTAGCCGACGAGGTAGTACGAGCCGTACTCCTCGAACACGGCCGCGATCGCGCCCTGCAGATCGTCGGTCGCGACGATCGGCCGGCCGCCCGTCTGCTCGCCCAGCGTCTCGAGGAAGTCGTGCCGGAGGTGCGCGGCCTGGCTCGCTTGCGCGGCCGTCAGGCCCGGCACGATGCGCGCGTTGCGAAGCCGCGGTTGCTGGATGAAGCGCATGTACCCGGCCGCGCCGGCCGGATCGATCGGATGGATGTTGACGTTGAAGCGCTGTGCCGTTTCGAACGTGCGGCGCAGCTCGTCGTAGAGCAGGCCCTGACAGCGCGTGTTCCCGGGGGTGAACCTGAACGGCAGGCCGACGCTGACGAAGAAGAGCGCCTTGCGCCGCTGCGGCACGGTGGCGAGCGCGGCGGTCACGGCGCGCAGCGTGGGAATCACCGGCTGCGCTTGAAAGCAGGGATCCCGCCCGAGCGCCGGGCTGTCGCGCTGGATGTCGCCCCCGACCGATCCGGACACTCGCTCCCGAATCACCATGAACTCCGGCTGCTCCGCGTCGAACCGATCGATCGCGTCGAGCAGCTTCGCCCGATCCCGCGTGAAGTCCTGCGTGCGGCCGGGCTTGAAGGGATGGACCACCGCGGCCAGATCCGACGGCCCGAGGTGGTCCACGATGAACCGGGCGACCTCGCGCGTGCCGACCGCCATGTCGGTGCTGTCGTCGGGCGTATGGAAATCGTCGAGCACGATCGCCACGGCCTGGCCGTCGCCGAGATCGTCGGCGAGCCGATTCGACGCGACGTCGCGCGGCGCGTACCGCATCCAGGCGCTCGGCGGGCTGTCGACGTCGGCCGCGCGGATCTCGTCGAGCGCGACGATGCGCTGCGGTCGGCCGTTTTCCTTGATCGTGAAGTCGGCGGGCGTCAGACCGCGGACGGGCCTGTGCTGCTCGTCCAGGACCGTGACGTCGATGCGGACGAGATCGACGCCGGCGCGGAAGGTCTGCGGCGGCGCCGGCGGATCCTGTGCGGCGGGCTGCGCAGCCAGCACGAGCGCGGCCGCGACGAGCGCGAGCACGCGGCGGCTCGGAGCTGGCTCAGCGAGCCGGCTCCCCGGTTCGTCGCTGCGGGGCATCGGGCGAGCATAGCAGCTCACCTGCGCGGCCGCACCGCGCCACGCGCGTCAGGGCACGAGCGCCAGCGCCGAGACGTGCGCGGGCCGTACGGCGTGGAAATGTCTCCTGTCGGTGGTGGCGAGCGTTCTGAGCTTCAGGCGTTCGCAGATGGCCACGATCGACGCATCCACCATCCCGAGGAATCCGTACGTCGCCATCAGCGTCTCGATTCGCGTCCAGTCTCGCCGCGTGAGCCCTTCGACCGCCACCTCGCCGTCCGCTACCGAGCGCACGAACGCCTGCTCGGCTTCTGGCCCGATGCGCTCGCGCAGGAGGTACGCGACTTCCGGCAGCACGGTGATCGGCGCAAGCATGGGCTGGCGGGATGCTTCGACGTATTCGATCACGCGCTGGTGCCAGGCGTCGCGCCGGTCGGCCAGCGCGTAGAGGATGCCCGTATCGACGAGCAGCGGCATCAGCGCGGCCCGCGGACGCGCCGTCGCCGCGGCGCCTTGCGATCGCCGGCGGGAGCGTTACGGCGGCGGGGACGCGTGTCGTCGCCGTGCGGCGCCAGTCCCCGGAAGACCAGCTCATCTTGACGCTCGGCCGTGTCCGAATGGCGGCTGTCGAACGCG
Source organism: Acidobacteriota bacterium (assembly GCA_020853395.1). NCBI lineage: Bacteria > Pseudomonadati > Acidobacteriota > Acidobacteriota bacterium. Next base: position 50,151 of record JADYYY010000021.1, on the reverse strand, counting down.
CGGGCGAACGACGGCAGGACGCGCGCGCCGGGCGTTTCGGCAATGTACGCGGCAATGGCTTCGCGGACGACGAACGCGACCGGCTTACCGACGCGGCCGGCGTAAATCTGCAGCCCGCGTTCGAGCTCCTCCGGGATGAAGATCGTCGTCCGCTTCATATGTATATGCCATCATACGCCCACAGCGGCGAGGGGACGCCTACCCGGGTCGCGATGAAGTCCGGTGTGTCCTCGCCGCGCGCGGCGAACCCGGCTCGCTGCAGCCGTTCGATCGCGTCCGCCGTGCCGATGGTGCCGAGCTGCACCGTCACGTCGATGTCCTCGGTGAGACGAGGCCGTCCCCAGTGCACCACGGCCTGCGCGCCGAAGACGTACCATCCGACGCCGAGGTCGGCGAGCGCGCGCGACAGCGCGGCCAAGAGTTCAGCGGACGGAGGAAGTGACGGCACGCAAGGCGCGCCCGACGCGACCATGCGTCTCGAGATCCGCGAGCCGGTCGGCCAGCGACGAGGTTCGCGGGCGGGCGGCATCCCGCGCCTGACCGCGCAGGTCGTCAGCCGCGCGGCAGGCGTCGGACGCCACCCGGCTGCGCTTCTGCCGAAGCCAGTGCTGATCCTTGGCTCGAGCGACCCTCGCCCAGTCGCGCCTCACGAATCGGATCAGATCCTCGCGGGACACACGGTCATTGTACGCGGCGCTGCGGGTGGCGGACGACGATGCGATGCCGCCGGGACGGCCGCCGCTGAGGTCTCGCACGGCAGGCTGAAACGGTCCTGACCGCATGCTAAAATTCGCGGTCCGTCTTCGATATCTGGGAAAGCGAGCGAGCAATGTCCGGCCATTCCAAGTGGCACACGATCAAGCACAAGAAGGGCGCCGCCGACGCCAAGCGCGGCAAGGTGTTCACGCGGATCATCAAGGAGCTGACCGTCGCGGCCCGCAACGGCGGCGGCGACCCGGATACCAATCCGCGGCTTCGCACCGTGATCGCGGACGCGAAACAGGTCAACATGCCCGCCGACAACATCAAGCGCGCGATCCGCCGCGGCACGGGTGAGGAGGAGGGCGTCAGCTACGACGAGGTGACCTACGAAGGCTACGGTCCCGGCGGCGTGGCGCTCATCGTCGAGGCGCTCACCGACAACAAGAACCGCACCGTCAGCGAGATCCGGCACATCTTCGGCAAGTACGGCGGGAACCTCGGCGAGTCGAACAGTGTGGCCTGGATGTTCGAGAAGAAGGGGCACATCGTCGTCGACAAGTCCAAGGCGAGCGAGGATGCGCTGATGAACGTCGTTCTCGACGCCGGCGCCGACGACATGCGAGACGACGGCGAGGCCTGGGAGATCATCAGCGCGCCGGAGGCGCACGGGGCGGTGCTCGAGGCGGTGAAGAAGCTCGGCATCGAGCCCGACACGAGCGAGATCGCCATGCTGCCGCAGAACTACATCAAGCTCGAAGGCAAGCCGGCCCAGCAGATGATCAAGCTGATGGAGATGCTCGAGGAGCACGACGACACGAAGAACGTGTGGTCGAACGTCGATCTCGACGAGAAGGAAATCGAGGCCTCCCTGGCGTGAGGATCTTCGGGATCGATCCGGGATCCGTCCGCACCGGCTACGGCTGCGTGGAGTCGGACGGCACCCGGCATCGGCTCGTCGCCTGCGGTGCGGTGTCGCCGCCGCTCGCGTCGACGCTTCCCGAACGGCTGCGCGTGATCCACGACGGCCTTCGCGAACTGCTGCGCGCGCACGCGCCGGATTGCGTGGCCATCGAAACGCTCTTTCACGCCCGCAACGTGCGCAGCGCGCTCGTCCTCGGCCAGGCTCGCGGCGTCGCCGTGCTCGCGGTGATCGAGGCCGGCCTCCGGCCGTACGAGTACGCGCCCGCTGAAATCAAGGTCGCGGTGACCGGCTACGGCCGCGCGGAGAAGACGCAGATGCAGCAGATGGTCAAGCTGCTGCTCGGTCTGGAGGTACCTCCCGCGCCGCACGATGCCGCCGATGCGCTCGCCGTCGCGCTCTGCCACGCGCAGTCGGCCGGCTCGGCGCATGCCACGCCGGCGCGCGTGCCGCGCCATCTCCGGAGCTGGCGGCACGCCCAGTTGCCGGCCGGCGCCCGACGACAGGCGCCGTGATCGCGCATCTGTCCGGCACGCTGCTCGAGAAACAGGTCCCTCGACTGGTGGTGGACGTCGGTGGCGTGGGCTACGAGGTCCTCGTGCCGCTCTCGACGTTCTACGCCGTCGGCGATCGCGGCGAGCGGGTCGCGCTCGGCGTCTACACGCGGGTGACCGACGAGGCCATTCAACTGTACGGTTTCCACACGGCGTTGGAACGCACGCTGTTCGAGCGGCTGATCGGCGTGAACGGCGTCGGGCCGAAGCTGGCGCTCGCCGTGCTGTCCGGGATCGAGCCTGCCGAGCTCGTGCGCGCGGTGCGCCACGGCGACGTGGCGCGTCTCACGCGGACGCCGGGGATCGGCCGCAAGACGGCGGAGCGGCTCGTGCTCGAGCTGAAGGATCGGCTGCCGGCCGCCGTGGACGAGGCGGCCGACGCGCCACGGCGGGCGGGCGGCGACGAGGTCAGGGACGACATCCTCTCGGCGCTCGTCAACCTCGGCTACCAGCGCCACGCGGTCGAGAAGACGGTCGACACCGTCATCGGCCGCAGCGAGGCGCGCGCGTTCGAACCGCTCCTGCGCGAGACGCTGCGGGAGCTCGCGCGCTGATCATGACGGCCGACGCCCGGCTCACGACCGCATCCCGCGTGGACGACGACGCCCAGTACGAGACCGGGCTCCGTCCGCGGACGCTCGACGACTACATCGGGCAGGAACGCGTGCGCGCCAACCTGCAGGTCTCGATCGCCGCCGCGAAGCAGCGTCACGAAGCGCTCGATCACGTCCTGCTGTACGGCCCGCCCGGTCTCGGCAAGACCACGCTCGCGTACGTCATCGGCAACGAGCTCGGCGTGCCGGTGCGATCGACGTCCGGGCCCGTGCTCGAGCGGCCGGGCGACCTCGCGGCGATTCTCACGAACCTGCAGGCGCGCGACGTGCTCTTCATCGACGAAGTGCACCGGATGAGCGCGGCCATCGAGGAGATCCTCTATCCGGCGATGGAGGACTTCGAGCTGGACATCATGATCGGGCAGGGCCCTGGCGCCCGCTCGGTCAAGGTGCCGCTGCAGCCGTTCACGCTCGTCGGCGCGACGACGCGCGCCGGCCTGCTCACGTCCCCGTTGCGCGCGCGGTTCGGCATCGTGCATCGGCTCGATTTCTACGAGGAGTCGGACGTCACGACGATCCTCACGCGGTCGGCCCGGATCCTGGGTGTCGCGATCGCGTCCGAGGCGGCCGCCGAGATCGCCCGCCGGTCGCGCGGCACGCCGCGCATCGCGAACCGCTTGCTGCGCCGCGTGCGCGACTTCGCGGAAGTGCGGGCCGACGGGCGGATTACCGCGGCCGTCTGTCTCGACGCGCTGCGGCTGCTCGAGGTCGACGCGCACGGGTTCGACGAGGCGGATCGGCGGCTGCTCCGCACGATCATCGACAAGTTCTCGGGCGGGCCGGTCGGCCTCAACAGCCTCGCCGCGGCGATCGGCGAAGAGAAGGACGCCATCGAGGACATCTACGAGCCGTATCTGATCCAGATCGGCTTCCTGGATCGCACGCCGCGCGGGCGGGTCGCCACCGCGCGCGCGTACGAGTACTTCGGGCTGATCGCGCCCGGGAAGGACAACCGGCTGTGGTGAAGACCGTGCGGCGCGTGAAGATCTCGGGGCTGGGTACCTACGTCCCTCCGCGCGTCCTGACGAACGACGACCTCGAGAAGATGGTCGAGACGACGAACGAGTGGATCGTCCAGCGCACCGGAATCCGCGAGCGGCACATCGTCGAGCCTGGCGTCGGCACGTCGGAGATCGCGGAGCCGGCGGCGGTTGCGGCGATCCGCGACGCCGGGCTCACGCCCGCCGACATCGGCTTCATCGTCGTCGGCACGACGACGCCCGATACGATGTTCCCGAGCACGGCGTGCCTCCTGCAGGCGAAGCTCGCGGCGCCGCACGCCTGGGGGTTCGATCTCGGCGCCGCCTGCTCCGGCTTCACGTACTCGCTGAGCGTCGGCTGGACGATGGTCGCGACCGGCGCCGTCGAGCACGCGCTCGTCGTCGGCGCCGACGTGATGTCGAGCATCATCGACTACACCGATCGGGCCACGTGCATCCTGTTCGGCGACGGCGCCGGCGCCGTCGTGCTGTCGCCGGCGGCCGCCGACGAGCCCGCCATCATCGACTTCGTGCACGAGATCGACGGCAAGGGCGGCGAGGTGCTGTGCATGCCGGCCGGCGGCAGCCGGCGGCCCGCGTCGCACGAGACGGTGGAGCAGCGGCTCCACTACGTGAAGCAGGACGGTCAGGCCGTCTTCCGGTTCGCCGTCAAGAAGAGCCAGGAGATGGCGCTCAAGATGCTCGAGCGCAACAACCTGACCGGCGCCGACATCGACCTCTACGTCTCGCATCAGGCCAACCGGCGCATCATCGAGGGCACCGCGGAGCGCCTCGGCCTGCCGCCCGAGAAGATCGTGATCAACCTCGATCGGTTCGGCAACACGACGGCCGCGACGATCCCCCTCGCGCTCGCCGACGCGCGCTGTCAGGGGCGGCTGAAGAAAGGCGATCTCGTGCTGCTCGGATCGGTCGGCGCCGGGTTCACGGCAGGATCGGTGCTGCTGCGGTGGAGCCTGTAGAGCGGCTCCCGCCGACCGGTGGCAGCCCGTCGTGGGGCCAAGGCACGAAGGGCCCGTTGACCGGTCAGTTCCTCGCGTTGCGCGTGAGGCCCACTCGGGCGCGCGGTGAGCGCTGGCTGCTCTGCGAGCAAGCGCCCGATGGCACCGACCGGAAGTACTACTTGCTCAATCTCGATGCCGACGCCACGCTGCAAGACCTCGTCACGCTCGCCCGCAGCCGGTGGCCGATTGAACAGCAGTATCGCGAACTAAAAGATGACCTCGGCTTCGACCACTTCGAAGGCCGGCGCTATCGTGGGTGGACGCATCATGCGGTCCTCGTCGCCGTGGCCCACACCTTCCTGCAGACCGAACGCCTCCGCACGCCCGACCTCGACGCCCCCACGCTACCGACCGTCCGCTTGTGGATCCGCGAAATCTTCGGCTTGCTCTACGTGATTCACACGCCCCGGCTCCTCGCGATGCTCGATAGCTTTCGGCAGACTCCCCCACCCTTACGAAGGTGACAAAGTAGTGGCAATCGGAGCGACCGGACGGAGGTGCTCAATGCGCACCTCTTCGAATCGATCGCCGAACTCCGCACGCTCACGACCGCGTGGCTGCGGATCTACAACCAGGAGCGGCCGCACGACAGCCTCGGCCGGGTGCTGCCCCTGACCTTTTTGCCGAGGCCCACGGCAGCCAGTCAGTCTCCTTGGGAGCTGTCGGCTGGACGAGGAAGCTCACGGAAGCAACACCATAGACGGGCGCTCGCGCTCCGCTCGAGGTTCATTGACGCGACGTGCCGGTTCAATCCTGGCGCAGTGCGTGGGCCGGGGCGATCGCTGCCGCGCGCCGCGCTGGTAGCCAGCACGCGGCAGCCCCGACGATGGTCAGGATCGACGCGACGACGGCAATCGTCACTGGGTCGTGAGCCGCCACACCGAAGAACATACTGCCGATGATCCGTCCGACCCAGAGGGCGGCGAATACACCGAGCACGAGTCCACCAATGACCGGTGACATGCCCTGAAGCAGCACCTGCCGTAGGATGGTGGATTGTTGAGCACCGAGCGCCATCCGGAGTCCGATCTCGCGCGTGCGGCACGCCACCGAATATTCGGTCGCGCCATACACACCGAGGCAGGCGAGCACCAGCGTCGCGGCGGCGAAGATGCCGGCGAGCAGCGTGTTGAATTGCCGCGTCGCGACCGACGCTCGCGCGACGTCTTCCATGGTCCGCAGGTCCGCCAGGGGAAGCGCTGCGTCGAGTTCCCGGACGGCGCGACGGAGCGAGCCAGCCAGCGCGGCAGGATCGTGCGGCGTGCGGAGCACGTACGTTGCGTTCCCCCACACATTGCCCTGGTGCAGGACTCCGTCCCAATAGGGCACGTAGACCATGAGGGGCGGCGCCTCCTCGAGCCCCACGGTGCGCACGTCGGCAACGACGCCAACGACATCGACCCATCGCGGATCCGTGCCGTTGCCGCTGTCTGCTCGAATGCGCTTGCCCACCGGACTCTCGCCGGGCCACGCTCGTGCGGCCGCGCTTGCGGAGACCACCGCCACGGGGCGCCCGTGATCGTCATCCGACATCACGCGTCCCTCGCGCACGCCGATGCCCATCGTCTCGAAATAGCGAGGGCTCACGAACCGGAAGTGGGCCAACGGATGTTCGAGCAGCGGCCGCGCATCTCCTTCTTTTCTGATCACGGTTCGCCAGCTTTGCGCTTTCAATGGGAGTGAGCTGACGAGGCCGGCCGATGTGACGCCCGGCAGCGTATTCAGGGCGTCGAGCATCCGGTGATGAAACTGTTCGCGGTCGTCACTGCCCGGATACCGTGCGGCTGGCAACGTGATGTCTGCCGTGAGCACCTGGTTCACGTCGAAGCCGCGATCGACGTTCATGACGCTGAGGAAGCTCATGCCGAGCAGGGCTGCCACGATCACCAGAACGGTAGTCAGTGTGACTTCGGCGGCCACCAGCCCTTCCCGCATCCGGCGAGCGCCTCGTGTTTCCGTGGTACGTTGCGAGACTTCCCTGAGCACCGCGATCGATGTCGCTCGGCTCAGCCGGATCGCGGGCCAGAGGCCGCAGATGACGCCGCACGCCAGGGAAATGCCGGCGGCGAACATCAGTGCCGGTGCGTTGACGGCAATCTCATCCAGCCGCGGGACGTCCGTTGGCGCCATGTTCACGAACAACCGCACGCCAACGAACGCGAGCGCCGCGCCGCTGATGCCGCCAATGGCCGCGACGGCGCCGCTTATCGACATCGTTTCGACGAAGAGACTCAGGCTTCGTGCGCCGAGCGCCCGACGAATGACCGCGTCGCGCGTGCGGCGGGACGCTCTGATGACCATCATGTGACCGAGATTCGCGCACACGATCAGCAGCAGCGCACCGACACCACCAAATAGCAGCCACAAGGCATCGCGAGACGCGCCGGTCATGCGCTCGTGAAGGGGACTGAGGAGCGCCCGAAGCTCCGTCTTCATCTTCACGCCCGCGTCCGCGACGGCCGCCGTCATCTCCGCTTGCGCGCGCTCGGGCGTGGCGCCAGGGCGCAGCCGCATCACGCCCGCGAAGTTGAAGCCTCCGACATCCGACAGATTGGCCCACCGCAGACGAAGCGGCCGGAACACCTCGGTGCGGTCGGGCAATGCCATGACCGAGTGGAGCTGTCGGCCGACGGGGAACCGGAAGTTCGGGGCCAGGACGCCGACGACGACATGGGCCTGGTCGTTGAGCTGAATCGTCCGGCCGACGATGCTTGGATCCGCAGCAAAGCGGCGGCGCCACAGCGCGTCGGTCATTACCACGTGCGCGGGACTTCCTGGCACGTCATCGTCTTCGACGAACGTCCGCCCCAGTTGCGGGCGCACGCCGAGAAGCTGGAACAACTGCCACGTCGTTTCCACGCCCTCGAGACGCTCGGGCTCGCCGTCTCCGGTGAGGTCGAATGAGCTGCTGAGAATCAGCGCGCCTGACTCGCACGACGCGCATTGCCGCTGCCATCGGTTGAAGTGCGCCGCGTTGACCGGCAGGCTGGGATACTCCTTCGCAAACTGGGATGCGAACTCGGCGATCGCATAGAGACGTCCCGGTTCTGCGTATCGGAGCGGCTTGAGAAGCACGCCATAGACGATCGCGAACGCTGTGGTCAGTGCGCCGATACCGATGGCCAACGTGACGATGGCAAAGTCCGCGAACCGCTTTTCTCGGCTGAGGAGGCGGAGCGCAGGCGCCATGAGCGACATCAGAAAGGCCGAAACGGAGAAGGATGTTGTTGACACAGGCGCTTAGACGAGGGCGTCGGGGCAGGCGTTGCTCACCGTGCCAAATCGTGTCACCGATAGCGCCGATGTCCCGACGAGAGATCGTCGAACGACACCAGTCCTCGTTTCAGCGCCTGGCCGACGGCCAGGGGACTCGTGGGGCGTACGGCTTAGGTCTTACGGCTTGCGCCTCACGCCCTACGCTTCACGGCTTGGGCCTTGCCGCTTACGCCTCAGGCCATGAGTCGTAAGCCGTAAGCCCTAGGCCCCAATTATTAAGCCGTAAGCTTCTGTAACACGACCAGGCTGCCGGCCGGCACGGCGAGCGTTCGTTGATCGCCAATCGGCTGCGCCGGCCGCGTGGGCTCGGCCGTGTCGAGCACGAGGATCCAGGAGCCGGCAGCGTCCGCGGCCGGCAGCTCGAACGCGAGGTCGGCGTCACTCGCGTTGAACAGCACGAGCAGCGTGGCGCCGACGATGGGCTCGCCGCGCGCCGTGCGCTGCGGGATCGTGCGGCCGTCGAGCAGCATCCCGAGCGCGCGCCGATCGCCGGCGGCCCAGTCGGCCGGCGTCATCTCGCCGCCTTCCGGCCGGAGCCAGCGCACGTCCGCGGCGGCGTGACCCGCGCCGTTCAGGAACGTGCTGCGCCGGAACACCGGATGCGACATCCGGAACGTGACGAGCCGGCGCACGAACGCCAGGAAGTCGCGGTCGCGATCCTGGAGACGCCACGGCGTCCAGCTCAACGGCGAGTCGTGGCAGTACGCGTTGTTGTTGCCCTGCTGCGATCGCCCGACCTCGTCGCCGCCCGAGATCATCGGCACCCCGATCGAGACGATCAGCGTCGTCATCAGATTGCGCCGGTGCCGATCCCGCTGCTCGAGCACGGTCGCGTCGTCGGTGGGGCCTTCGACACCGCAGTTCCAACTGAAGTTGTTCGTCTCGCCGTCGCGGTTCCCCTCGCCGTTCGCGTCGTTGTGCTTCTCGCGATACGAGACGAGATCGGCCAGCGTGAACCCGTCGTGGGCGATGACGTAGTTGATGCTCGCGGTGGGGCCGCGCCGGGCGGTGCCGAACAGATCGCTGCTGCCCGAAAGGCGATACGCGAGCTTCGACAGCATGCCGGCATCGCCGCGCCAGAAGCGCCGGACGTCGTCTCGGAAGTAGGCGTTCCATTCCGACCAGCCCGCGGGGAACTGGCCGAGCCGGAATCCGCCGGGCCCGACATCCCACGGCTCGGCGATGAGCTTGACGCCGGCGAGCATCGGATCCTGGGCGATCGCCTGGAGCAGCGGCGCGCGAGGCGTGAACTCGGGCGAGTCGCGCGCCAGCACGGTGGTGAGGTCGAACCGGAACCCGTCGACGTGCATCTCCGTGACCCAGAACCGGAGACTGTCCATCACGAGCTGCAGCCCCCGCGGATGCCGCAGGTCGAGCGTATTGCCGCAGCCGGTGAAGTCTTCGTAGCGCGACGGCCGGCCGGGATCGAGGCGGTAGTAGCTGCGGTTGTCGATGCCGCGCCACGAGAGCGTCGGGCCGAGATGCCCGCCTTCCGCCGTGTGGTTGTAGACCACGTCGAGGATGACCTCGAGGCCGGCCTCGTGCAGCGCCCGCACCATCATCTTGAACTCGCGCGTGCGCGTCGCGGAGGACGTGGCGAAGCGCGCATCGGGCACGAAGAAGGAGAGCGTGTTGTAGCCCCAGTAGTTCGTTCGGGCCGTCTCGGCGATTTCCCACTCGTCGGCGTGAGCGTGGACCGGGAGCAGCTCGACCGCCGTCACGCCGAGCCCGAGCAGGTGCTCGATGAACGGAGGGCACGCCAGCCCAAGGAACGTTCCGCGCAGCGCGGGCGGAATCGATTCGTGGCGCGCCGTGGCGCCCTTCACGTGCGCCTCGTAGATGACCGTATCGGACCACGGGCGCACCGGCCGGCGATCGCCCAGCCAGTCGAACGGCTCGTGGCCGGAGACCACGGCGAGCGTGGCGAACGGGGCGCTGTCCGACATGTCGGGCGGGCCGTCGCCGTCGGTGCCGCGCTCGAAGCCGAAGAGCGCCGTGTCCCAGTCGAGCTCCCGGCCGAACGCCCGCGCGTACGGATCGAGGACGAGCTTGGCCGGATTGAATCGGTGGCCGAGCGCCGGATCCCAGGGGCCGTGGACGCGGTAGCCGTACAACTGGCCGGGACGCACGTCGGGCAGGTACGCGTGCCACACGCCGTTCGTCCGTTCCGCGAACGGTACCCGCCGCTGTTCGACGCGCGCGCCGGGCCGATCGAACAGGCACAGTTCCACCTTCGTCGCGTGGTCGGAGAACAACGCGAAGTTGGTTCCGTTGCCGTCGAAGGTTGCACCGAGGGGAGCAGGGGAGCCCGGCCAGACGCGCACGCGCAGATCTTACGCCAGCGTTCGCCATCGCCCTGGCCTCCCGCATCACGACGAGCCGCGGTAAGGTGAGGGGACCGTGCCGATCGCGCCGGACCACACGATGCGACTGCTGCGCCGCTGGGCCGTGCTGCTCGACGCGCGCTTCCGGATTCCCGGCACGAACATCCGGTTCGGGTTGGATCCGCTGCTCTCGCTGGTGCCGGGCCTCGGCGATCTGGCGAGCCCCGTGTTCGCGCTCGCCGTCATCTCCCACGGCCTCCTGCTCGGCGTTCCGAAGATCGTCGTCGCCCGCATGCTCGTCAACGCGCTGATCGACGCGGCGATTGGCGCGGTGCCGGTCGCCGGCAACGTCGCCGACCTGTTCTGGCGCGCGAACACGGCGAATCTCGCGCTGCTCGAACGGTTCGCGCACCCGGGCCGGCGCCCGACGCGTGGCGACTACGCGTTCGTCTTCACGATCGCCGGCCTGTTCGGCGTCATCGTGTTCGGCGTGATGCTGGCCGCGATCTGGATGGCGCTCTCGCTCTGGCGCCTGCTCGAGGGACGGCTGCCGTAGCGCCGGCGCGTGGTCTAGAATCCAGGAGCCATCCGGTGTCGCCGCTCTCGGTTTCCGCTTTCGACTTCGACCTGCCTCCGGAACTCATCGCGCAGCATCCAAGCGAACGCGGAGCGTCGCGCCTGCTGGTCGTCCATCGCGACGCCGGTTGCTGGGAGGAGGCGACCATCCGGGAGCTGCCGAGCAGGCTTCGCCGCAACGATCTGCTCGTGGCGAACGACACCCGCGTGTTCCCGGCACGGCTGCTCGGGCGTCGCGATCCGAGCGGCGGGGCGGTCGAGTGTCTGCTGCTCGAGCAGACCGCGGAGCGCGAGTGGCAGGCGCTCGTGCACCCCGGCCAGAAGCTGAAGCCTGGCGCGCGCCTGGTGTTCGACGATCCGACGCGCGCGCCCGGCGTGCGCCTCACGGGCGAGGTGCTCGAGCGGCACTTCTTCGGCCGGCGCACGATCCGCCTCGACGTGGCCGGTGCCGATAGCGTCGACGAGGCGATCGACGCGCTGGGACACGTGCCGCTGCCGCCCTACATCCATCGGCCGGACAGCGCGGAGGATCGCGAGCGCTATCAGACCGTGTTCGCCGTTCGCCGCGGGTCGATCGCGGCGCCCACCGCGGGACTGCACTTCGACGAGGCGCTCCTCCAGTCGCTTCGCGACGCCGGGATCGGATGGGCCACGGTGACGCTGCACGTCGGGTACGGCACCTTCAAGCCCGTCCGCGTCGAACAGGTCGAGGCGCACCGCGTCGACGCGGAGCGCTATGCCATCTCGTCGGCCGCCGCGCGGGCGATCGCCGATGCCCGCGCAGCCGGCGGCCGCGTGATCGCGGTCGGCACGACCACGACGCGGGCGCTGGAAAGCGCGGCGACGGCCCCGGCCAACGATGTGCCGGCCGGCTCTGGCGTGACCGACCTCTTCATCCACCCCGGCTACCGGTTCCGCGCCATCGACGGGCTGCTGACCAATTTCCACCTGCCACGCTCGTCGCTCCTGATGCTCGTCGCTGCGTTTGGCGGCGTCGACCTCATCATGGCCGCCTATCGCCACGCGGTCTCGCGCGGATTCCGGTTCTACAGCTACGGCGATGCCATGCTCGTGCTCTGAGAAGACCGGCTCACGACTTGGAGCCCATGGCTTACGCCTTGCGGCTCATGGCCAAGGCTCGAGCCTCGCGGTTCACGCCTACGGGGGAGAAAGCCCGGGGGGCGGGTCCCCCGGGAGGAGAGGTGGTGCCGGTGCAGGGACTTGAACCCCGGACACTGCGGATATGAGCCGCATGCTCTAACCAGCTGAGCTACACCGGCAGATTCTGTCAATCGTAGTCAAGTTCCAGACAAGACGCCAGCCGGAAGCCGCGAATGGCTCACCGCCTGTGTCTTGGCCGTAAGCCCAAGCCGTAAGCCCGCTAGACTACGACCTTGTCTCCCTTGCTGCGGCGCGTCAGGCGGACGATCCGGGCCCGCGCCCTCATCGGCTCCGGCGACCGCGTGGCGGTCGCCGTCTCCGGCGGAGCCGACTCGGTGGCGCTGGCGTGGGCGCTGAGCGACCTCGCGGCAAAGGCCGCGTGGTCGCTGGTTGGACTCCTCCACGTTCATCACGGGCTCCGGCCAGGCGACGCCGACGCGGACGAGCAGTTCGTGCGCGGGCTGGCGGCGCAACTGGGTCTCTCATGCCATGCGATCCGGTCGGACGTCCGGTCGAGAGCCGACGCCGGGCGGTTGTCCGTGGAAGCGGCGGCGCGGCTCGTCAGATACGAGGCGCTCGACGCGGGCGCGAGGGCGCTCGGCGCGACGCTCGTCGCCACCGGCCACACGCGGGACGACCAGGCCGAAACGGTCCTGCTGCGGCTCTTGCGCGGCGCCGGCAGCCGCGGCGTCTCGGCCGTCCGGCCCAGGCGGGGCCCGTACGTCCGGCCCTTGATCGACTGCCGCAGGGCGGACGTCCTCGCCGACCTCGAGGCTCGAGGCGCGGCGTGGCGCGAGGATCGCACGAACGAGGACGTGTCGATTCCGCGCAACTATCTCCGCCATCAGGTGCTGCCCGTCATCGTGCGAGAGTGGCCCGGCGCCGTCGCCGCCCTGGCCCGCTTCGCCGAGATCGCGGATGACGATGAGCAGTTCCTGACGCGTACGGCGGCGGAGCTGACCCCTGCGGTGACGCTTTCTTCGCCGGCTGGTGTCCAAGTACTCGACGTGCGAGGTCTGCGCGAGCTTCCGCCTGCGCTGGCCCGCCGGATCGTGCGGCAGGCGATCGAGCGGGCAGACGGCTCCGCGTCGTTTCGAGACATCGAAGCCGTCCGCCGGCTCGCCGGATCGGGTCGGCTGGCGGGACACCTCGACTTGTCCGGCCTGACGGTCGAGCGGACTGGCCCGGCGTTGCGGTTCACCGGGGCAGGCCACGAGCGACCGGTCCGCATCGCGTTCGCGTACGAGCTGCCGATTCCAGGAAGGGTGCAGATCGGTGAAACCGGAGCGGTGGTTCAGGCGTCCTTCGAACAGGACGCCTCCTCATTCCGCACGTTCGGCGACGGCGAGACCCGGGCTGTCGTCCAGGCCAGCGCGTTGTCTCTCCCGCTGACGGTGCGAAACCGCCGCTTCGGGGATCGATTTCGCCCGTTCGGCGCGCCCGGGCGCCGCAAGTTGCAGGACGTGTTCGTCGACCGCAAAGTCCCACGGACAGAGCGGGATCGCGTGCCGCTCGTCGCCGACGCCGCGGGCCGCATCGTGTGGGTCGCGGGCGTGGGAATCGCGGAGGAGTGCCGCGTGACCTCGCCCGGATCAGGCGTGGTAATCTTGGATTTCAAGAAGGGCAACCAGTGAATTCAACCTTGAAGAGCCTCCTGTTCTGGATGGTCCTGGTGGTCATCCTGGCGCTCATCTGGAACTTCTCGACCTTCCAGGGGGGCAGCACAGAGATCGCCTTCTCGGACTTCATGCAGAAAGTGAACAAGCAGGAGGTTCTGGAAGTCACCTTCATCGGCAACGAGATCACCGGCAAGCTGACGAGCCAGGCCACGGACGCCGCCGGCAGCCCCCGCACGTTCCGCACGACGTCGCCCACGTCCTACGAAGGGCTGGCCAATCAGCTCATGGAGAAGGGGGTCGCCGTCTCGGCCCGCCGCGAGACGGCGGGCGCGTGGACGACCATCCTCCTGTCGTGGGCGCCGATCCTGCTGATGATCGGCTTCTGGGTGTTCATCATGCGGCAGATGCAGAGCGGCGGGAACAAGGCCCTGTCGTTCGGCAAGAGCCGCGCGCGCCTGTCGTCGAGCACGCAGAAGAAGGTCACGTTCAAGGACGTCGCGGGCGCGGACGAAGCCAAGGAAGAGCTGCAGGAGATCATCGAGTTCCTGCGCGAGCCCCAGAAGTTCCAGAAGCTCGGCGGGCGCATCCCGAAGGGCGTGCTGCTCATGGGCCCTCCGGGCACCGGCAAGACGCTGCTCGCCCGCGCGGTCGCCGGTGAGGCGAACGTCCCGTTCTTCTCGATCAGCGGGTCCGACTTCGTCGAGATGTTCGTCGGCGTCGGCGCGTCGCGCGTGCGCGACCTGTTCGAGCAGGGCAAGAAGAACGCGCCGTGCATCGTGTTCATCGACGAGATCGACGCGGTCGGCCGGCACCGCGGCGCAGGCCTCGGCGGCGGCCACGACGAGCGCGAGCAGACGCTGAACCAGTTGCTCGTCGAGATGGACGGCTTCGAGTCCAACGAGGGCGTCATCCTCATCGCCGCGACCAACCGGCCCGACGTCCTCGACCCGGCGCTCCTGCGGCCCGGCCGCTTCGACCGCCGCATCGTCGTCAATCGTCCGGACGTGAAGGGGCGCGAGGGGATCCTCGCGGTGCACACGAAGAAGATCCCGCTGTCCGACGACGTCGACGTGAAGGTGCTCGCCCGGGGCACGTCAGGGTTCTGCGGCGCGGATCTGGCGAACCTGGTGAACGAGGCGGCGCTCAGCGCCGCACGCTTCAACCAGAAGGTCGTCCGGATGAGCGACTTCGAGTACGCGAAGGACAAGGTGATGATGGGATCCGAGCGCCGCTCGATGATCATCACCGACGACGAGAAGAAGGTCACCGCCGTGCACGAAGCCGGCCACGCCCTGCTCGCCGTGATGCTGCCGCACGCCGATCCGGTGCACAAGGTCACGATCATCCCGCGCGGGATGGCGCTCGGCGTGACGATGCAATTGCCGGTCGACGACAAGCACAACTACTCGCGCGACTACCTCATGGACCAGATCGCGATCCTGCTCGGCGGCCGCATCGCCGAGGAGATCACGAACGGCCGGCTCACGACCGGCGCCGGCAACGACCTCGAGCGCGTGACCGATCTCGCCCGCAAGATGGTCTGCGAGTGGGGCATGAGCGACCAGATGGGGCCGCTCACGTTCGGCAAGCGCGACGAGCAGATCTTCCTCGGCCGCGAGATCTCGCGGGCGCAGGACTACAGCGAGGGCACCGCCGTTTCGATCGACCAGGAAGTCAAGCGCATCGTGATCGGCAATTACGATCGCGCCCGGGCGGTCCTCGTCGAGCACAAGGCCGCCCTCTTGAAGATGGCCGACGAGCTGCTCGCCCGCGAAGTGCTCGACGGCGAGCAAATCGTGCGGCTGGCCAAGGGGCTGGAGCTCGAGACGCCGCCGCCCGCGCCTGCGGCGCCCGCGGCCGTGCCGGAAGAGCCTCGTCGCGAGCACGCGCCGGAGCGCCCGGCGATCGTGCCGTCGCTCAACAAGCCCGTCGGTCAGGAGTAGCCAACGCCGGACGGGTCGCGCGCCTGCGCACCCGTCCCCCCTTCGCGTGATCTCGCCTCGCGCCAGATTCTCCGTGCCGCTGCCGCGCGGCCGCGTGCTGCCGCTCGGCGATCGCACTGCGGTCATGGCCATCCTCAACGTCACGCCCGACTCGTTCGCGGACGGTGGCCGGTATGCCGATCCCGAGACGGCGATCGCGCAGGCCGCCCGCGCGATCGAGAGCGGCGCCGGCCTGATCGACATCGGCGGCGAGTCCACCCGCCCCGGCGCGCAGCCGGTGGCGGTCGACGAGGAGTGGGCGCGCGTCGGGCCCGTGATCGAGGGCGTGCGCCGGCGCGCCGATATCCCGATCTCGGTCGATACCTACAAGGCTGAAGTCGCCCGCCGGGCGATCGACTGCGGCGCCGACATCGTCAACGACATCAGCGCCCTCACGTACGACCCGGAACTCGCGGGCGTCGTGGCGCGCACGGGCGTGGCGCTGATCCTCATGCACACGCGCGGCCGTTCGAGCGACATGTACGCGCACGCCCGGTACGCGGACGTGGCCGCGGAGGTCACGGCCGAACTGCAGGCACGAGATGCCGCGGCCCGCGAGGCGGGGATTGCCGCGGATCGGCTCCTCGTCGATCCGGGTCTCGGGTTCGCCAAGCAGGCGCCGCATTCGCTGGCGGCGCTCGCGGGTCTGCCGCGATTGTCGAGCCTCGGCCGGCCGATCGTGTCGGGGCCGTCCCGCAAGTCTTTTCTGACGCACGCGCTCGGCCCGCGCAAGCCGGACGAGCGTGTCTGGGGCACGGCTGCGGCCGTGGCCGCCTCCGTGCTGCTCGGCGCGCACGTCGTCCGCGTCCATGACGTCGCCGAGATGGTGGAGGTCGTGAGAGTGGCCGACGACCTTCGGGCAGCCGCCGAGGGCCAGGCCGGATGACCGAGGCGTGGCCCGAGATCGTCCTCATCCGCCACGGTCAGACCGACTCGAACGCGGCTGGCGTGCTGCAGGGGCATCTGCCGACGACGCTCAACGCGGTCGGTCGCCATCAGGCAGCGAGGCTCGCGGATCGGCTGCGCACCTTCGTGCCGCCAATCGAGCACCTCATCTCGTCCGATCTCCGTCGCGCCCTCGAGACGGCGGCGCCGATCGCCGCGGCCCTGGGTCTCGTCGCGGAGCTGTCGGCCGCCTGGCGTGAGCGCGGATTCGGATCGCTCGAGGGCCAGACGCTCGGTGAGCTCGACATCTGGCGCGCGGCGGCGGGCGGCGGGGATCCGCCGGGCGGCGAGCGCCGAACGGAGTTCGAGCGGCGCGTCTCTGCCGCGCTCTCGGACGTCGCGGACGCGCACCGGGAGCGCCGGGCCGTGGCGGTCGTGACCCACGGTGGGCCGATCCGCTTGCTGCTCGATCTGATGGCGGCGGGGCGCGTGCCGCTGGCTGCCGGCGTCAGCCTGCCGGCCGTCGCCGGAATCGCGAACAGCTCGCTGCTCCGCGTGGTGCCCGAGCGGTCGGCCGGGCGCCTCGCATGGCGCGTCCTCGCCGTCAACGACGTCGCGCACCTCGAGGGGTTCGTCACGACCAGCGATCCCGGCTGACGCCCCGTCGTTTGATACGCTTTGAGGTCCATGCGTGAGCTGGCTGCCTTGCTCAACCCGCCTCAGGTCTCCGCATGGGACGTCGTCGACATCCTGATCGTCTCGTTCCTGATCTACGAGGCGCTCACGCTCATTCGCGGCACGCGCGCCACGCAGATGGCGATCGGCTCGGTCGTCGTGGTGCTGCTCTTCTATCTGTCGCAGGCCTTCCCGCTCAAGACCGTCGGGTGGCTGATTCGCAGCCTGCTGGCGTACGGCGCCTTCGCGGCGATCGTGCTGTTCCAATCGGACATCCGCCGCGCGCTGTCGAACCTCGGGCGCGCGCCGTTCTTCCGGTATCTCCGGCAGTCGGAGCACGTGACCGAGATGATCGAGGAGATCATCACGGCCACCGCCATGCTCGCCAAGGATCGCGTCGGCGCGATCATCGTCATCGAACGCGAGATCGGGCTGCGCAACTACGTCGAGAGCGGCATCCCGATCGACGCGGCCGTCAGCTACGATCTGCTGACGACGATCTTCCAGCCGACGACGCCGCTCCACGACGGCGCGGTGATCGTCTCGGAGGGCCGCATCGCGGCCGCCGCCTGCTTCCTGCCGTTGACCGTGAACCCCAAGCTCGACCGCGATCTCGGCACACGCCACCGCGCGGCCATCGGGCTCACGGAGGAATCCGATGCGATCGCCGTCGTCGTCTCGGAAGAGCGCGGGGAGGTGTCGCTGTCGCGCCACGGTCAGATCTCGCGCGGGTTGACCACGGACGACCTCCGTCATCGGCTGCAGCGGCTGATCCTGGCCGGCCGGCGGTCCGGCGACGAGGGGACCGGCCGGCGCGACGTGGACGCATAGATGGCCTGGCACCCCTTCCGGCATTTCGGGCTCAAGCTGCTCTCGCTCGCGCTGGGCGTGCTGCTCTGGCTGACAATCAGCGGCCATCAGATCACGCGCAGCCTGCGGGTGGACGTGTCGTTCAGCAACCTGCCCGGGCGATACGAGATGACGAGCGAATCGGATCAGGTGCGTGTCGTCGTCCGCGGCGACGATCGCGTCGTCGGCGCGCTCGCGCCGGGCGACCTGCGGCTCGTCGTGAATCTGAACAACGCTCACGAAGGCGACAACTTGTACTCGCTGAGCACCGAACAGGTGCTCGCGCCCGTGAACATCGAGGTGTTGATGGTGGATCCCGGCGCGATCACCGTGCGGCTGGAGCAGTCGGGCCGCCGCGAAGTCGAGATCCATCCGACCATCGACGGCTCGCCCGCGGCCGGGTTCGTCGTCGGCGAGCCGCGCGTGGAGCCGCCGACGCTCACGGTCGTGGGGCCGGAACGCCGGCTGGCGCACGGCGTCTCGGTCGTCACCGAACGCGTGTCGGTGCAGGGCCGGAGCGCGACCGTGAACGAAGTGGTGAGCGTCGTGGTGGTGGACGCGCAGGTTCGGCCGGTCGAGCCGCGCCGCGTCCGCGTGATCGTTCCGATCCTGCCGGCGAGGTCCCGATGACGCCCCGGCTGTTCGGCACCGACGGCGTACGTGGTGTGGCGGGGCGCTGGCCGCTCGATCCTCCGACGCTCGCGCGCCTCGGAGCAGCGCTGGTTCGGGCGCTGCCGAAAGGGCGGCCGCGCCACCTGGTGGTGGGCCGCGACACGCGTGAATCCGGCGAGTGGATCGAACGCGAGCTGGCGCGAGGCGCGGCGGCTGAAGGCGCGATCGTCTCGACCGCAGGCGTCGTCCCGACGCCGGCGGTGGCGTACGTCGCCGGTGCCTTCGATTTCGACCTGGGCCTCGTGATCTCGGCGTCGCACAACCCGCATCCCGACAACGGGGTCAAGGTCTTCTCTGGACGAGGCGAGAAGTTCGACGAGGCCGAGGAGCGCGCGGTCGAAGAGGTCATGGCGGACGAGAGCTGGGGAGTGCCGGGCCGTGACGGATCACCACAGCCGCGACCCGACCTCGTCGACGCCTACCTGCAGCACGTCGCGCGTCTGCTCCCCGACGCCGGATCGCTCGCCGGTTCGCGCATTGCGATCGACATGGCGAACGGCGCGACGACGAGAACGGCGGCGCGGCTGTTGGAAGCGATGGGGTTCGAGGTGGTGGCCCTGGGCGACCAGCCGGACGGGCGGAACATCAATCTCGACTGCGGGTCGACGCACCCGCAACGGATCGCCGACACGGTCGTGCGCGAACGCTGCCGCCTCGGCGTGGCGTTCGACGGCGACGGCGACCGCGCGATCTTCGTGGACGCGCACGGCCGTACCGTGGACGGCGACGCCGTGCTCCTGATGCTGGCGCTGGACTACCAGCGCGACGGCCGGCTCACCGGCGACACCGTGGTGGCGACGGTGATGAGCAATGCCGGCCTCGAGCTGGCGCTGCGGCAGCGCGGCATCCGCATGTTGCGGACCCCGGTGGGCGACAAGCACGTGATGGACGAGATGCGCCGGGGCGGGTTCGCGCTGGGCGGCGAGCAGTCCGGGCACATCGTGCTCGCCGAGCACCTGCCGACGGGCGATGGGCTGGCGACGACGCTGGCCGTGTTGCGGGTGATGGCGCGGACGGGCCGCGAGCTGACGGAGCTGGCCGGCGAGCTCGTGGTGCTTCCCCAGACCTTGAAGAACGTGCGCGTCAGCACGCGCACGCCGATCGACGACCTGCCGCTCGTGCAGGCCGAGATCGAGCGCGTGACGGCCGCGATCGCCGGCCGCGGCCGCGTGCTGGTCCGGTATTCCGGCACGGAGCCGCTGCTCCGCGTCATGATCGAAGGCGAGGACCAGGCCCGCGTCGAACGCTGGGCCGACGACATCGTCGACGCGGTGCGGAAGGCGCTGGGATAGCGGCTCGTTCGTCATGGTGAAGCTGTCGGTCAACGTCAACAAGGTCGCGACGCTGCGCAACTCGCGCGGTGGCGCGATCCCGAGCGTGCTCCAGGCCGTCGACGTGTGCCTGGCGGCCGGGGCGCCCGGCATCACGGTGCACCCGCGCGCCGACGAACGCCACATCCGGCCCGGCGACGTCGTCGCCATCGCCGAACGGCTCGCGGATCGGGTGAGAGCCGGGCAGCCCGCCGCGGAGTTCAACATCGAGGGCGATCCGCGTCCCGATCTGATCGCCCTCGTGCGGCGCGTGCGGGCCGATCAGTGCACGCTCGTACCCGTGACGCCCGGCGAGATCACGAGCCACGCCGGCTGGCCGCCGGACACGCGCGCCGACGATCTGCGCGGCATCGTTCGCGACCTCCGTCGTGACGGCATCCGCGTGAGCCTGTTCATCGATCCCATTCTCGAAGCGGTCGCATGGGCCGCACGCCTCGGCGCGGATCGGGTGGAGCTCTACACCGAACCGTTCGCGCGCGCCTACGCGTCGGGCGAGGCCGCGGGCCTCGCGAGCTTCGAGCAGTACCGTGCCGTCGCCGAGGCGGCGCATGCGGCCGGGCTCGGGATCAACGCCGGGCACGATCTCGACCTCGACAACCTCCGTCTGTTCCGCGAGCTGCCGTACCTCGACGAGGTCTCGATCGGGCACGCGCTGATCAGCCACGCGTTGTGGGTCGGCCTCGACCGTGCGGTGCGCGACTACTTGGACGGCTTGAGCCGCAAGCCTTGAGCCGTACGCCTCAGGCCCTAAGCCGTACGCCACTATGATGGACGTCTAGATGAAGCGAGACTCCCTGGCCTTCGCGGTCTCCGGCGTGCTCTTCGGCTTGCTCGTCGGCTGGATCCTTGGCAGTCAGCAGAGCGGCGCGCCGGTTCCGGCCGCGCCGGCTCCACAGGCCGCTGTTCCGGCGGGTGGTGCGGCGTCGGGAACGTCGCAGCCGCCGCCGTTCGATGCCGCCAGGGCGGCGGAGCTCGAGCGGCAGGCGAACGCGGATCCGAAGAACGCCGCCGTGCGCACCGAGCTGGGCAACCTGTACTTCGACGCCGAGCGGTACGATCGCGCCATCACCTGGTACGAAGCAGCGCTCCAGCTCGACGAGAAGAACGTGAACGTCAGCACCGACCTGGCCGTGGCGTACTACTACTCGAACCAGGCGGATCGCGCGCTCGCGCAGATCGACTACTCGCTCAAGCTCGATCCGCGGCACCTCAAGACGCTGCTCAACCAGGGCATCATCCGGGCGTTCGGCAAGTCCGATCTGGCGGGCGCGCAGCGATCGTGGGAGCAGGTCGTCGCCATCGCGCCGGCGAGCGAGGAGGGCCGCCGCGCGCAGCAGGGGCTCGACGGCCTGCGATCGGCGCACGCCGCCGACACCGCCGGAGGTTCGGGGCGATGATGATGGGCCTGCTCTGGGCCGTCCGGATCCTGATCATCCTGCTGATCGTCCGGATCGTGCTCCGCTGGTTCGCCGAGCGTCAGATCGCGGCGACGCGTCGGACTCGCGTGTCGGGCGGCGAGCGTAGCGGCGGTCAGCTCGTGCGCGACCCGCAGTGCGGCACGTTCGTGGCCGAGCGTCTGGCGGTGAAGGCCGGAGGCCACGCGTTCTGCTCGACGACGTGCCGCGACCAGTGGCTGGCGGCAGCCGACCGGACGGCGCGTTCGTCGTGATCTCGACGGGAGGGAATCGTGAGCGCTGACGAGCTCGAGTCACTGCGCGCCGACATCGTCGAGGTCGGCCGCCGGCTGTGGGAACGCGGGTTCGTCGCGTCGAACGACGGGAACATCAGCGTCCGTCTCGGGCCCGACCGCCTGTTGATGACGCCGTCGAGCGTGTCGAAAGGGTTCATGACGCGCGAGATGATGGTCGTGACCGATCTCGACGGCACGCTCGTGTCGGGCGCGCCCGGCCGCAAGCCGTCCTCCGAGATCCTGATGCACCTCGTCGTCTACCGGCAGCGCGCGGACGTCGGCGCCGTGGTGCACGCACATCCGCCGCTCTCGACGGGCTTTGCCGTCGCCGGTATCCCGCTGGATCGCGCGGTGCTGGCGGAGGTGGTCACGACGCTCGGCAGCATCCCGATTGCCGAGTACGGGACGCCGTCGACGACGGAGCTGGCCGATGCCGTGGCGCCCTACGTCAAGGCGCACGACGGCCTGCTGCTCGCCAACCACGGCGCGCTGGCGCTCGGCCGCGACCTGTTCGCCGCGTACTACAAGATGGAGACGATCGAGCACTTCGCGAAGATCAGCCTCGTCGCGCGGCAGCTCGGCCGCGAGCGCCTGCTCTCGCGCGAGGAGGTCCAGCGGCTGCAGGACCTTCGCGGGCGCTACGGCATCGCGGCACCGGCGCCGATCTGTCCCGCGCCTGCGCCAGACGCCCCTGCGCGCGATCTGGCCTGCCAGACGCTCGTCGCGCCGTCCGCCCCCGGTGCGCGGCTCGTCCCCTCGCGACCGGCAGCCGCCGGCGAAGCAGACGACAACCGCGAGATTCGGCTAACATACGCGCAACTGACGGCGCTCATCGACGAGGTCGTCGACGAGTTGATCAAGGCGTAGGTGCGTGTGGAGGCCGGCAATGGGTGAGGCACTGGGAATGGTCGAGACGAAAGGGCTGGTCGCGATGATCGAAGCGGCCGACGCCATGGTCAAGGCCGCGAAAGTCACATTGGTCGGCTGGGAGAAGATCGGGGCCGGGTACGTCACGGCGATCGTGCGCGGCGACGTCGCGGCGGTGAAGGCGGCCACCGACGCCGGAGCGGCGGCGGCTCGCCGCGTCGGCGAGCTCGTGTCCGTGCACGTGATCCCGCGCCCGCACGTCAACCTCGAGGACGTGCTGCCCATCGGCAAAGCCGCGAAGTAGCCGCTCGGCCCTCGCGTTCATGATTCTCGCGAAGGTGGTCGGGACGGTCGTGGCGACGCGCAAGGACGAACGCCTCGTCAGCAGCAAGCTGCTCCTGGCCAGACCGGTCGACCCGGCGGGCAACCTCGACGGCGCCTATCTCGTCGCGGTCGACACCGTCGACGCCGGCGTCGGCGAGACCGTGCTGATCGTCAGCGGAAGCTCGGCGAGGATGGCAGCCGGCCTCAAGGACTGTCCGGTCGACGCCGCCATCGTCGGCGTCATCGATCAGGTCCACCTGAAGGACTGACCCGTGCAAATTGCGCGCGTCGTCGGCGACGTCGTGTCCACCGTGAAGCAGCCCGCGCTCTCCGGCCACAAGCTGCTGGTGCTCCAGCCCGTGCGGCCCGACCGCACGCCGATCGGCCGCGCGCTCGTCGCGGTGGACGCGGCGGGCGCGGGCGCCGGCGAGCACGTCTTCTTCGTGCGGGGACGCGAGGCGTCCTACCCGTTCCTCCCGGCGGAGACGCCCGTGGACGCCTGCGTGATCGGGATCGTCGATCACTGGGACGTCGAGGCGAGCTGAGGAGGCCGCGTGCAGATTGGCCGCGTCATCGGCACGCTCGTCTCGACCCAGAAACACCGCGCGCTCGTCGGCGCGAAGTTGCTGCTCGTGCAGCCGCTCGCCGCCGATGACGCGCCGCGCGGCGCGCCGCTGCTCGCCATCGACTCGGTGGGTGCCGGCGTCAGCGAGAGAGTGCTGCTCGTCCTCGAAGGACGCGCGGCCGGGGAGGCGCTCCGGAAGAAGGCTGCGCCAGTCGACGCCGCGGTGATCGGTATCGTCGACCGGGTGGACCTCGCGCCCCCCGCGGCGGATTGATCGCGCAAGCTGGGCTCGACGTGTCCCCGCTTCGGGCGCGGCGACTCGAGCGGCTTTCGGTGCAGGTGGCGTGAATGAACGATCAGGAACTTCGCGCGCTCGTTCGCGACCTCGTCACGCGCCGGCTCGCCGAGCGCACGTCTCGTCCGCCCGACGTCCGCGAGCCTGCCGAAGCGGCTGTGCACGTGGGACCCGCGGATCGCGCGGGCCATCCCAGCCAGGACGTGTACATCACGCTCGTGAACACTGGCGACGCCTGCGTCATCGAACCGGGTGCATCCTGTAACCACTGCAACTACTGCCGAAGCCACGGGCACTGATCGGCCGATGGCGACGCGTCGCTTGGCGATGCGGTCGCTCCGGCACGCCCGGACGGCCCGAACCGCCGGTTCGATCCGCGAGCCACTGTTCGAATGACCCTTGTCGAATCGTCCACGCGTCCGAGCGCGAGTCCCGCCACCGTCCTGGCGGCCATTGGCCGCGCGATCCGCGGCATGGACGATCTGGCCGTCGAGAAGATCAGCGACGACAGTCGACGCGACCCCTTCCGGGTGCTCGTGGCGACGATGCTGTCGGCGCAGACGAGGGATGCAGTGACGCACGCCGCGTCGACGCGGCTCTTCGAGGTGGCGCGCACGCCGGCCGCCCTGGCGCAGTTGCCGGTGCCGGCGATTCGCCGCCTGATCTACCCGGTGAGCTTCTATCGCATCAAGGCGAGGCACGTCCGCGAGGCGAGCCGGCAGATCGTGGAGCGATTCGGCGGCCGCGTGCCGGAGCGGATGGAGGACTTGCTGACGCTGCCCGGCGTGGGCCGCAAAACCGCGAACCTCGTGCTGATCCTGGCGCACGCCAGCCGGGACAACATCTGCGTCGACACCCACGTCCATCGGCTCGCGAACCGCCTCGGATGGGTGCGGACGCGTACCCCCGACGAGACAGAGCGCGCGTTGTATCGGGTCGTGCCGCGCCGGCTGTGGGCCGACGTCAACCTGCGTCTGGTCACGTGGGGCCAGAACGTCTGCCGCCCCGTGTACCCCCGCTGCGGCGCGTGTGTCGTGCGCCGCGATTGTCCTAGAATCGGCGTCACACGGGAGGGACGATGATCATGCGGAAATCTCTGACGTTCGCGATCGGAGTACTCGTGTTGGTGGCCACCGTCGCGCACGCCCAGGCCGGGCGCGGCGCTGCCGCCGGTCCGGTGCTGGTGCTCGACACCGTGAAAGGCCCCATCGAGATCCAGTTGTTCGCCAGCGACGCGCCGAAGAGCGTCGAGCACATCGTCGGGCTCGTGAAGCGCAGCTTCTATCGGAGCCAGCGGTTCCATCGCGTCGAGCCGACGCTCGTCCAGTTCGGCGATCCGCAGTCGCGCGACATGACGAAGCAGGGATCGTGGGGTACCGGATCGAGCTACAACCCGATCGGCGTCGCGGAGCTGTCGAAGCGCACGCACGTGCGCGGCACGGTGGGGCTCGCCAACAGCGGCAATCCGAAGACGGCCGACAGCCAGCTCTACATCATGAAGGCCCCCAGCCCCTCGCTGAACGGCAAGCACGTCATCGTCGGCCAGGTGATCAAGGGCATGGACGTCGTCGACAAGCTCCAGTACGCCGACATGATCAAGCTCGTGGCGATCAAAGAGGCAGGCCAGAAGTAGCGACGATTCCGGCGAGCTCGGGATACCGCTCGACGATCTGCCGGGGGTACTCGCCCGTGACGAGCTGGCCGAGCTGGGATTTCAGGACGGCGGCGTTCGCGACCGCCTTTGCCGAGAAGTGGTTGTTCAGGTACATCAACACCCGACGACCACCCGTGGCGGCTCGCCGCGCGGCGTCGGCGAACGGCCGAAGCTCGTCCGGGCGATACAGGTAGTCGTACCGGTCGTCCGCCTGCTCGTGCGTCCACCAGGCTGCCGCGTTGCGCCCGTGCAGCCGCACGTAGACGAGCGAGGATCCGTGCTGCTCCCAGGCGAGCGACTGCTCGATCGAGCCGGCGAACTTGGGCTCGTCGATCTGGACCCAGGCCGCACCGTGCGCCGCGAGCCTGGCCGCGGTGTCGGCACCGCGATCGCTCCACGAGCGATGGCGCAGCTCGACGGCCAGCGGATAGGCGCTGAACGCATCCGCGAGCCAGCCGACGTAGTCGAGCGACTCGGTGCCGCATTGGAAGCTCGGCGGGAACTGGACGAGGAGCGCCAGGAGCCGGCCGGCGGCGGCGAGCGGGTCGATCGCGATCCGGAATTCATCCACGTCGCCGGGCGTGACGTGCCAGTCCGAGGCGCCGCCGCGCGCGGCGTAGAGCTCCGGGTGCGTGAACTTCTGGTTGAGCTTGACGGAGAAGCCGAACGACGGCGGCGTACGCTGCCGCCACTGTTCGACGTGCGCCGCGGGGGGCACGCGATAGAACGTCGAGTTCACCTCGACGGTATCGAAGTGCTCGGCGTAGTAGGCCAGCTCGTCGAACCCGCGCGTCCGCTTCGCCGGGTAGAACACCCCGTTCCACGTGCCGCGGCCCTGAGGGTAGTTCCACCCGGAGGTCCCGACGCGCACCGGCATCACCGCGCGATCGTACGACACCGCCCGAGGCGCTGGCGCCGGGGCCGTAGAATTGGACGGAGTGCTGACCGTCCACGAGATCTACCAGTCGATTCAGGGCGAATCGACCCACACGGGCCGGCCGTGCGTGTTCGTGCGGCTCACGGCGTGTGACCTGCGCTGCGCCTGGTGCGACACGCCGTATGCCTTCACCGGCGGGCGCAAGATGTCGATCGACGACGTGCTGGCCGCGGTGGCGGCGTACGGCTGCCGGCTCGTGGAAGTCACGGGAGGCGAACCGCTGCTCCAGCCCGATGCGCCGGCGCTCCTGTCGCGTCTCGTCGCCGAGGGCTACGAGGTGCTGCTCGAGACGGGCGGCCATCGGCCGATCGACGAGGTTCCGGACGCCGTCGTCGCGATCCTCGACGTGAAGTGTCCGGGCAGCGGCGAAGCCGCACGGATGCACTGGGCGAATCTCGACCAGTTGTCTCGCCATGACGAGGTGAAGTTCGTGATCGCCGACCGGACGGACTTCGAGTACGCCGCGGACGTCTTGCGGCGCCATGATCTGGCCGCGCGTGTCGCGGCCGTGCACTTCTCGCCGGTGCACGGCGTGCTGGCGCCGGACCTGCTCGCGCGGTGGATGCTCGACGCCCGCGTGCCGGCGCGGCTCCAGCTCCAGGCGCACAAGTACATCTGGAGTCCCGAGACGCGAGGCGTGTGATGGCCGGTTCAGCCGTAGTGCTCCTCTCCGGCGGCCTGGATTCGACGACGGCGGCCGCGTTGGCCAGGCGTGAGGGCTGGACGCTGTACGCGCTCACGGTCCGGTACGGGCAGACCCACGCGCAGGAGATCGAGGCGGCGCGTCGGGTCGCGGGAGCGCTCGGGTGTGCGAAGCACGTCGAGCTCGACGTGAACCTCGCCGCGTTCGGCGGATCCGCCCTGCTGGGCACGAGCGAGGTGCCCAAGGATCGCTCTCTCGACGCCACCGACATCCCGTCCACCTACGTGCCGGCGAGAAACACCGTCCTCCTGTCGCTCGCGATGGCATGGGCCGAAGTGCTGTCGGCCGAGCGGATCGTGATCGGCGTCAACGCCCTGGACTACTCGGGCTATCCGGACTGCCGCCCGGAGTTCATCGCGGCGTTCGAGTATCTGGCGAGCCTCGCGACCCGGGCTGGCGTGAGCGGTCGCCCGCTGCGAGTGTGGGCGCCGCTGCAGCACTTGACCAAAGCGGGCATCATCCGCCTTGGGCAGGAGCTGGGCGTGGACTACAGTGTGACCCATAGCTGCTACGACCCGCGTCCCGACGGCACGCCTTGCGGCCGGTGCGACAGTTGTCAGCTTAGGGCGCGGGGGTTCGCGGACGCCGGCATCCCGGATCCGCTGATCGTGAACGGGGTGCAGTCCGGAGCCGGGCGATGACGACTCGTCTCTACTACGGCGAGCAGACGCTTCGATCGTTCGACGCGATCGTGCGGGAGTGCGAGCGCGCCGCGGATGGCCGCATGCTCGCGCGCCTCGACCAGTCGGCGTTCTATCCGGCGTCCGGAGGCCAGCCGTTCGACATGGGGCGGCTGGGCGACGCGGCGGTGCTGGAGGTCGGCGAGACGGACGACGGCGACGTCGTGCACGTCGTCGATCGGTTGCTCAAGCCCGGACGCACCGTGCGCGGGGAGATCGACTGGCCGCGGCGCCTCGACCACATGCAGCAGCACACGGGCCAGCACGTGCTGTCGGCGGCATTCGACCGGCTCGCTGGCGTGCGCACGGTCAGCTTCCACATGGGCACGATGGTTTCGACGATCGATCTGGCGCGCGACGTCACCGTCGAGGAGTGCGCCCGCGCCGAGATGGAAGCGAACGCGGTGATCTGGGACGACCGGCCCGTGACGGTGCGGTTCGCGACGGCCGAGGAGGCCGCGAGGCTGCCGCTGCGCAAGGAGCCGGTGCGCACCGGCCTGCTGAGGCTCGTGGAGGTCGAGGATTTCGACCTGTCGGCGTGCGGCGGGACGCACGTCGCGCGAACCGGCATGGTGGGGCAGATTGCGATCGCGCAGACAGAACGGTTCAAGGGTGCCACGCGCGTGACGTTCATCTGCGGCATCCGGGCGCTCGCATCGCATCGGCGATCGCGCGACGTCGTCGGCGCCGCCACGCGCACCCTCTCGGTGCCGGTCGAGGAGATCGGCACGGCGATCGAGCGCATGCACGCGGAGCTCAGGGAGGCGACGCGGGCGCTGCGGAGCGCGCACGAGGAGCTGGCGGCGTTCCGCGCGGCCGAGCTGCGGCGATCCGCCGAGATCATCGGCGCGTGTCGTGTCGTCCTGAGGAGCGAGCCGGGCCTGGAAGGCGCGGCGCTGAAAGGTCTGGCCTCCGCTGTCGTATCAGAATCGGGAACCATTGCCGCGCTCGCCGGCCGCGGCACGCCGACGCCGGTCGTGGTGGCGTCGAGCGCGGGGACGGCGCTCGACGCGGCGGCGTTGCTGAAGGACGTCTTGAGCCGATCGGGCGGCCGGGGCGGAGGCACGCCGGCGATGGCGCAGGGCGCCATCGCCGTGGCGCCCGACGTGTTCTTGAACGAAATCGCGCACCGGCTGCGCGCGGCGCTGACGTCGCCGGGGCCCACAGGATCAATCGAGTAGAATCGGATTTCTCCCGTGCTCGACACTCTGTTCCGCGCTCTGTTCAAGTACGAACGGCTCGTGTTCGAGCAGGGACAGTTTGTACTGGGCGCCACGCGATCGATGTGGTTCACGGCCGCGATCGTGCTGGCCGCCGCGGCCGTCGTGCTCTGGACCTACTGGCAGGTCGCGGTGCTGCGCGGACGGGACCGGGCCGTGCTGCTCGCGCTGCGCACTGGCCTCGTCGCGGTGGCGCTGTTCGCGCTGCTGCGGCCCGTGCTGCTGCTCAAGGTCGCCGTGCCGCAGCAGAACTTCGTCGGGATCGTGCTGGACGATTCGCGGAGCATGCGCGTCACCGACGAGGGCGGCCGGCCTCGCAGCCAGTACGTGATCGACCAGTTCGGCACGAACGAGAGTCCGCTCGTCAAAGCGCTGGCGCAGCGGTTCAACCTCCGCGTCTTCCGGTTCTCGACGGTGGCCGAACGGCTGCAGTCCACCGTCGAGCTCGGGTTCCAGGGGACGTCGACGCGCGTCGCCGATGCGCTCGAACGCGTGCGGAACGAGATGACCGGCCTGCCGGTCGCCGGCCTGGTGGTCGTCAGCGACGGGGCCGACAACGCCGATCGCACGCTCGATCAGGCCATTGCCGGGCTCAAGGCGCAGGGCATGCCCGTGTTCGCGGTGGGCGTCGGGAAAGAGCGGCTCTCGCGCGACGTGCAGGTGAGCCGTGCCGAGACGCCGCGGCGTGTGCTGCAGGGCGCCTCGCTCGTGGTCGACGTCGTCGTCACGCAGTCGGGATACGCCGGGACCAAGGTGCCGCTCGTCGTCGAAGACGAAGGGCGTGTGCTCAGCACGCAGGACATCACGCTGCCGGCCGACGGCGAGGCGATGACGGTGAAGGTCCGCTTCAAGGCCGGCGACGCCGGCGCGCGGTCGATCCGGTTCCGCGTTCCCGTGCAGTCGAACGAAGAGGTCGTCGAGAACAACCAGCGCGATACGCTCGTCGACGTCTACAGCCGGCGCGAGAAGATCCTCTACGTCGAGGGCGAGCCGCGGCCCGAAGCCAAGTTCGTGGACCTCGCCACGCGCGACGACCCGAACGTGCAGGTCGTGATTCTCCAGCGGACCGCGGAAGCCACGGTCAGCGCGCCCGACAAGTACTACCGGAAGAACGTGGACGGCCCGGAGGAGCTCGCGGACGGCTTTCCGGCGTCGGCCGCGGATCTGTTCACGTATCGGGGTCTCGTGCTGGGCAGCATCGAGGCCGCGGCATTCACGCCCGAGCAACTGCGCCTGCTCGAGGAGTTCGTCGCGGTGCGCGGCGGCGGGTTGATGGCGCTCGGCGGATTCCGATCCTTCGCGCAGGGCGGGTGGGCAGGAACGCCGCTGGCCGACGCGCTGCCGATCGCGTTCGAACGCGGGACGCCGGCGGCGGTGCTGCCGCCGCTCGAGCTGATGGTCCGTCCCACGCGCCTCGGCGAAGGCCATCCCGTCGCGCAGATCACCGAGCGCCCCGAGGCGGCCGCGGCCAAATGGGCGGCGCTGCCGGCGCTGACGGCGGTGAACGCCGTGTCGACGCGAGACGTCAAGCCCGGGGCGCAGACCCTGCTCTCGGCCCCGCTGTCGGGCGGGCGCGATCAGGTCGTGCTCGCCGCGCAGCGCTACGGGCGCGGCAAGGCGCTGGCGCTGCCGGTGCAGGACACCTGGATGTGGCGCATGCACGCCACGATGGCCGTGGACGACACGACGCACCGCGACTTCTGGCAGCGGCTCGCGCGCTGGCTGATCGATGGCGTGCCGGACCGGGTGATGCCGACCGTCGCGCCCGAGCGTGTCCAGCGCGGCGAGCCGGTGACGATCGGCGCGGACGTCTTCGATCGCGAGTACAAGGGCGTGAACGAGGGGCGCATCGTCGCCACGATCACGTCGCCGTCGGGGCGCGTCGAGGACGTGCCGATGGAGTGGAACATCGAGCACGACGGCGAGTACCACGGACGGTTCACGCCCTCGGAGGACGGCCTCTATCGCGTGGCGATCGGCGGCACGGCCAAGGACGGCGCCGACGTCGGCCGCGGCACCGTCGCGTGGCGAGTGGCGCCGAGCGATGCGGAGTTCTTCGATGCCGGCATGCGCGCGCCGCTGCTGCAGCGGATCGCCGAGGACACCGAGGGCCGGTTCTTCCGGGCGGCGGACGCTGCGGCGCTGCCCGAGGCAATCAGCTACAGCGGCAAGGGCATCACGGTCGTGCAGGAACGCGAGCTCTGGGACATGCCGATCGTGCTCGCCCTGCTGCTGGGGTTGATGGGCGGCGAGTGGCTGTACCGCCGTGCCCGGGGGCTCGCATGATCGCCGGACGGGTGCGCTCGATGCCGGAGGCGCGCGGCCGCTGGATCGTGTCCGTGCTGGTGCTGCTCGGCCTGGCGGCCTCCGTGTTCGCCCAGCGCGGCGAGCGCGGGTTCGGCGCCAGCCGGTTCAGCGAGACCAACGTTCCGTACGACGGCAAGTTCACGTTCGTCCGCATGAGCTACCCGACCGGGTTCGGCCGCGGCGGTCCGGCCTGGGCGCACGACTACCCGACGGGCGAAGTGCACTTCATGAAGATCCTCACGGCGGTGAGCAACGTGACGGCGCACGTCGAGGAGACGAACATCCTCGACTTCGGCGATCCGGAAACGTTCAAGTACCCGGTGATCTATCTCGTGGAGCCCGGCTACTGGCAGATGACCCCCGAGCAGGTGCAGACGCTGCACGACTACCTGCTGAAGGGCGGCTTCATGATCGTGGACGACTTCCCGAGCTGGGCGTGGCAGCAGTTCGAAACGCAGATGAGCCAGGTGCTCCCAGAGAGCCAGTGGATCGACCTCGACATCACTCACCCGGTCTGGCACTCGTTCTTCGAGATCAAGTCCCTCGAGATCGCGACGCAGTACAACCTCGGCGGGCGTCCGATCTTTCGCGCGTTGTTCGAGGACAACGACCCGTCGAAGCGGATGTACGTCATCGCGAACTTCCAGAACGACCTGTCCGAGTACTGGGAGTACTCGGAAACCGGGACCTCGCCGATCGAGGAAAGCAACGAGGCGTACAAGTTCGGGGTCAACGAGTTCGTTTACGGGCTCACGCATTAGCCTTACGGCTCGAGCCCAAGCCTTCGGAGATGCACCCATGACCGTTCAGGACCAAGAGAAGACCGTGACGATGAGCTCGCCGGAGGACATCGCGCTGGCCGACCGCATGAACGCGGGGCGCCGGCGCATCGAAGAAGAGCTGGGCAAGCTGATCGTCGGGCAGCAGAACATCATCGACCAGGTGCTCCTGACCCTCTTCGTCGGCGGCAACAGCCTCATCGTCGGCGTGCCCGGCCTCGCGAAGACGCTGCTCATCCGCACGCTCGCGCAGGTGCTGGACCTCAAGTTCAACCGGATCCAGTTCACGCCCGACCTCATGCCGTCGGACATCACCGGCACGGACATCATCCAGGAGGATCCGGTCACCGGGGCGCGCAAGATGGTCTTCGCGCCGGGGCCGATCTTCGCGAACATCGTGCTCGCCGACGAGATCAACCGCACCCCGCCGAAGACGCAGGCAGCGCTGCTCGAGGCGATGCAGGAGCACCGCGTGACCATCCAGGGGCGCACCTACACGCTCGACGAGCCGTTCTACGTGTTCGCCACGCAGAACCCGATCGAGCTCGAGGGCACCTATCCGCTGCCCGAGGCCCAGTTGGACCGGTTCATGTTCCACATCGTGATCGAGCACCCGCCCGAGGACGAGGAGTTCGACGTCGTACGCACGACCACGGCGATCCTCGATCCGAAGTTCGAGCGGCCGGTGTCGGGCGAGGATCTGATCGCGTTCCAGCGGCTCGTGCGGCGCGTGCCCGTCGCCGAGCCGGTCATGCGCTACGCGCTCCGGATCGTGCGGACGAGCCGGCCCAAGGCGGACAACGCGCCGGAGCTCGTCCGGAAGTACGTCGCGTTCGGCGCGAGCGTGCGCGCCGCCCAGTTCCTCATTCTCGGCGCCAAGGCCAAGGCGCTCACCGAAGGCCGGTACCACGTGAGCTTCGACGACATCCGGGCGCTGGCCCACCCGGTGCTGCGCCATCGCGTGCTCACCAACTTCCGAGCCGAGTCGGAAGGCGTGACGAGCGACGCGCTCATCGACGAGCTGCTCAAGACCGTGCCGCTGCCGAAGTCGGGGATGTAGTGGAGACGCACCTCGTTCCCGGCGCCCGCTTCGTCGACCCGACGGTCCTCTCACGCGTCAAGGACCTCGAGCTCGTGGCGCGGTCGGTCGTGGACGGGTTCATCAACGGCCTCCATCGCGCGCCCCATTTCGGCGCGTCGATCGACTTCGCCGAGCACCGCGGCTACGTGCCGGGCGACGACATCCGCCGCGTGGACTGGCGGCTGTACGCGCGAACCGACCGCTACTTCGTCAAACAGTACGAAGCGGACACGAACGCGAACTTCTCGGTGCTGTTCGACACGTCGCGGTCGATGGCGTTCAGCAGCCACGGCGTGACCAAGCTGGAATACGGCAAGTTCCTGGCGGCGTGCCTCGCGTACCTCTCGCACCGGCAACGCGATCGCGTCGGCATCGTGACGTTCGACCAGCAAATCGTGACGCACGTGCCGCCGTCGGCCAAGCACTTCAACGTGCTGCTCCACACGCTCGACCGCGCGACCGCCGATCGGCCGGGCCGGCTCGTGCCCATGCTCGAGGTGATGGCGGAGCACTTCAAGCGGCGGAGCATCATCGCGCTCGTGTCCGACTTGTACGAGCCGCCGGAGGACCTGCTCGATGCCCTGAAGCCCTACAGCTTCCTCGGGAACGACCTCGTGGTGTTCCACGTGCTCGATCCCGCCGAGGTGTCGTTTCCGTACTCCGAGCCGTCGAGGTTCCAGGACCTCGAGAGCGGCGAGGACGTGCCGGTCGTGCCGGAAGGTTTCGCCGAGCAGTACCGGAAGCTCGTGCGCGAGCACATCGAGGCGATCCGCAGCAAGTGCTCCGAGGCGCGGATCGACTACGTGCTGCTCGACACGTCGAAGCCGCTCGACGAGGCGCTGCACGGCTACCTCGGCAACCGCGAGCGGCTCATGCGGGTGCGCTAGCCATGTCGTTCCTTGCGCCGTTGTTCTTCGGCGGGCTCGCGGCGATTGCCGTGCCGATCTTCGTCCACCTGATTCAACGCGAGCGGAAGCAGGTCGTCGAGTTTCCGTCGCTGATGTTCCTCCGGCGGATTCCGTACGAGTCGGTCGAGCGGCGCCGGATCCACAACTGGCCGCTGCTCCTGCTGCGCGCCGGCGCCATGGCGCTCATCGTCGCGGCGTTCGCGCGTCCGTTCTTCACGGAGAGCGCGGCGGCGGCCGTGGCCGCGACGACCGGCTCGCGCGAGGTCGTCATCCTGCTGGATCGGTCGGCCAGCATGGCCTACGGCGATCACTGGACGCGGGCCCAGGCCGAGGCTCAGCGTGTCGCGAGCGGCCTCAGCGGGCAGGATCGCGCGACGCTGATCCTGTTCGACGACGGCGTGGAAGAGGCGGTGCGGGCGACGTCGCTCGGCAGCGAGTTGCAGGTGGCGATCCGCGCGGCGATGCCGTCGGCGCGCGGCACGAAGTACGCGCCGGCCCTGCGGCAGGCGCAGACCATCCTGAGCCGATCGGACCGGACGCGGCGGGAGGCCGTGCTGATCAGCGACTTCCAGCGGACCGGATGGGAACGGCAGGAAGACATCCGGCTCCCCGACGGCGCGACGATCACTCCGGTCTCGGTGGCCGATCCCCAGACCGCCAATCTGACCGTGACGTCGGTGGCCGTGCAACGGCAGTCGTTCTCCGGTCAGGAGCGCGCGACGCTGACGGCCGGGCTCACGAACCGCAGCGCCAATCCCGTGGCCAACCAGGCGGTCCGCCTGGAGGTCGACGGCCGGCTGATTCAGACGCAGACGATCTCGCTCGCGCCGAACGCGTCCGGGACCGTGAGCTTCGATCCGATCACCGTCGCCGAGGCCAACGTGCAGGGCGCCATCCGCGCCGGCACCGACGCGCTGCCGAAGGACAACGACTTCTACTTCGTGCTTTCGCCCAGCCGCAGCGTCTCGGTGCTGATCCTGCACGCGGATGGCGCATCGAGCGACGCGAGCCTGTATCTGACGACCGGGCTGGGCCTGAGCCGGACGCCGCCGATCGCCGCCGAGGCGGTGGCGGTGTCTCGCTTCACGCCCGCCATGCTCGACGGCCGATCCGTCGTCATCCTCAACAACGCGTCGGCGCTGTCGTCGGTCGCGGCCGGCGCGATCGCGAAGTTCGTGGACCAGGGCGGCGGCCTGTTCATCGTGCTCGGCAGCAACACGCCGGTGTCCGGCGACTGGCCGCTGATGCCCGGCGCGCTCGGCGCACCGGTGGATCGCACGGGCCTGCGCGGCGGCACGCTCGGCGCCATGGACTCGAGCCACCCGATCTTCCAGCAGTTCAAGGGCGCCCGGACGGCCAACGTGGCGAGCACGCGCTTCTTCCGATACCGGCGCATCGCCGTCGGTCCGAACGATCGCGTGCTCGCGCGGTTCGACGACGGCGCGACCGCGATGGCCGAGCGCCGGGTCGGCAACGGCCGCGTCGTCGTGTTCACCTCGACGTTGGACGCGGACTGGAACGACTTCCCGACGCACGGCATGTTCCTGCCGATCCTGCAGGAGACGACGCGGTATCTGGCGCAGTACACGCCGGCTGAGCCGTGGCACACGGTCGGCCGCATGCTCGACATCTCGGCGCCGGTCGCCGCTATCGTCCGCGAGGGGCAAGCCAGCCGCACGCCGGGCGGCGGCAGCGGCATGACGGGTGTGGCCGTGTCGCCGTCAGGGCGGCAGTTGACGCTCGGCGGGACGAGCGGCGCCCAGTCGATCGAGCTCGCCGAGCAGGGCTTCTACGCCGTGCGGCTCGCCGGGATGGGCAACCAGCGGCCGTTCGCCGTCGCCGTCAACCTCGACCCGCCGGAGTCGGACCTCGCCACGATCTCGCCGGCCGACCTGCTCGCGGGGATGACGAACACGGCCGGCACGGCGGTCGCCGGGCCGTCGCTGGAACAGCAGGAGCCGACGGCGGCCGACATGGAGAAGAAGCAGTCGCTCTGGTGGTTCCTCCTCGTTGGCGGGATTGCCTTGCTCCTCGCCGAAGCCATCGCGGCGAACCGGTTGTCGCGGCAACTGCGGCCCGGTCTGACGCAGCCGGGTGCTGCCGCCGCTCGATCGATCGTGTGACAGGACGAAGGCAGGTGCCGGCGGTTGCCGGTGGTAAGCTCGAACCATCGCAGGTGAATTCATGGAAGACGCCCTGAAGCGCGGAACCGACCGTCGGGAGCTCGTCGACGCCATCCGTCAGGTGCGCAATCGCTGGCGCACCCGGCTGCTCTTGCGTGGCGCGATCGTCTTCGTCGTGGGGGCGCTCGCTGCGGTCTGGCTCGCGTCCTGGGGCCTGCAGGCGTATCGATTCAGCCCGACCTCGGTCACGGGATTCCGGTTGGCCGTGCTGGCCGTGTTCGTCGCGCTCATCGCCGTCTGGCTGATCCGGCCGATGCGGCGTCGGGTGACCGACCAGCAGGTCGCGCTCTACGTCGAGGAGCAGGAGCCGTCGCTCCAGGCTGCGATCCTCAGCGCGGTCGACGTTGGCGCCACGGGCGCGGCGCAGGTGCCCGACGTGCCGCCGGTGATTCTCGAACGGATGATCGAGCAGGCGGTCGAGAAGTGCCGGGCGATCGAGGGCGGCAAGACCATCGGGCAGACCGCGCTGCGCCGGCAGACCGTGGCGCTCGGCAGCCTCGTCGCGCTCGCGGCGCTGCTGCTCGCCATCGGTCCGGAGTTCTTTCGCCAGGGCGCGTCGGCGCTGCTCGTGCTGTCGAGGAGTGCCGAGGCCGCGAGCCCCTACGCGATCAGGGTCGCGCCGGGCGACGTGACGGTGCCGAAAGGATCCGATCAGAGCATCACCGCGAACCTCACGGGCTTCCGATCGAGCGACGTCGTGATGATGGTCAAGGCGGCGGGAGAGAACAGCCCGCAGCGGATGCCGCTCGTCGCCTCCGTCGAGTCCGGGACGTACGAGGGCATGCTGTTCGATCTGAAGAACGACATCGAGTACTGGGTCGAGGCCGACGGCGTGCGCTCGCCCGTGTACAAGATGACGCTCGTCGAGCTGCCGGCCGTCGAGTCGATGGAGCTGGAGCTGGTCTTCCCCGCGTACACGGGGCTGGCGCCGCAGCGCGTCGAAGCGGGCGGGGACGTGGCCGCGCTGCGCGGCACCGAAGTTCGCGTCCGCATCAAGCCGACGATGAGCACGCCGGGCGGGTCGCTCGCCGTGGAGCCAGGGGCCGCCGCGGCATTGTCGGCGCAGCCCGACGGGACGCTCGCCGGCAGCTTCCGGATCGCCGACGACGGGTTCTACCACGTCGAGCTCACCGGCCCGCGCGGCGAGCGCGTCACGGCGTCGCCGAAGTACACGATCGACGCGATGGACGATCAGCCGCCCACCGTCTCGTTCGACAAGCCGAAGCGCGACATCAAGGCGAGCCCGGTCGAGGAAGTCTTTCTCCAGGCGCGAGCCGACGACGACTTCGGCGTGAAGCAACTGGAGCTGATCTACTCGGTGAACGGCGGCGAGGAGAAGACGATCGGTCTCTACGCTCGGAGCGAGAAGTCGCTCACGGAGGTGAGCGGCAGCCACACCGTCTACCTCGAAG
This sequence comes from Acidobacteriota bacterium, assembly GCA_020853395.1. Classification (NCBI taxonomy): domain Bacteria; kingdom Pseudomonadati; phylum Acidobacteriota; species Acidobacteriota bacterium. The sequence continues at coordinate 12,405 of JADYYY010000021.1, read as the reverse complement.
AGATGGGCGTGAAGCCCGGCGACTTCGTCTCGTACTACGCGAAGGCGACCGACACCGACACGGTGAAGGGGCCGAAGAGCGTGTCGAGCGACATGTACTTCATCGAGGTTCGGCCGTTCCGGCAGGACTTCCGCCGCGCACAGTCCCAGGCTGGCGGAGGTGGCGGGGGCGGGGGCGGCGGACAGCAGAACCAGGCCGGCGCGCTGTCCGAGCAGCAGCGGCAGATCATTTCGGCCACGTTCAACGTCGAGCGCGACCGACCGAAGATGACCGCCGAGAAGTTCAAGGAGGACACGGTCTTCGTCGGGTTGTCGCAGTCGAAGCTGCGCGAGCAGGTCGACGAGCTCGTCGACCAGATGCGGCAGCGCGTCGGGATCGGCGGCTCGGAGAACATGCGGAAGATCGGCGAGCTGTTGCCGAGGGCAGCCGCGGAGATGAAGGCGGCCGAAGGGCAGTTGAGCGCGCAGAAGCCGAAGGAGGCGCTCGCGCCAGAAGGGCGCGCCCTCAAGATCCTCCAGGAGGCCGAGCAACTGTACGACTTGGAGGTGCAGCAGGGCGGCGGAGGCGGCGGCGGTGGAGGCGGCGGCGGCCAGCAGAACGCCAGCGAGCTGGCGGACCTCTTCCAGCTCGAGCTCGACCGGATGGCCAACCAGTACGAGACGCAGCAGCGCGCGCAACAGCAGCAGACCGAACGCCAGATCGACGAGCTGGCCGAACGCCTCCGCGAGCTGGCGCGACGCCAGCTCCAGGCGGAAGAGCAGGCACAGCGTGGCCGTGCCCAGTCGTCGCAGGGCGGCGGCGGAGGCGGCTCGTCGCAACGGGCGCTCGCCGACGAGCTCGAGCAGGCGGCCCGGCAGCTCGAGCAGCTTCGCCGCGACGCGGAACGGCAGGGGCTCGACACGCAGGCGATGGCTGACGCGCAGCGCCGGCTGCAGGAGTCGGCGAGCTCGCTCCGGCAGTCGGCAGCCGGCGGTGCTGCCGCTGGCGCCAGCGCCCAGCAGGCGACGCAACGTCTCCAGGAGGCACAGCGGCTTCTCGAGCAGCAGCAGGCAGGACAGACCGGCCAAGCCGGCCAGACCCCGCGCGATGCCCTCGCGCGCGCGCAGGATCTCGAGCGCCGGCAGCGGGAGATCTCGGCTGGCGTGCAAGCCGCGAACCGCGCGGCGGCGAGTGCCGCGCGCGACGAGCAGTTCCGCCAGCTCGGCCAGCAGAAGGATCAACTGCGTCAGGACGTCGCCGGCCTCGAACAGCAGGTGGATTCGATGGCGCGGCAGTCGCTGAACAACGGGCAGCGGGATGCCGCCCGGAAACTCCAGGAGGCCGCGGGCACCATTCGCAACCGGCAGGTGAAGGAGATCATCGACTACTCGAAGCAGTTGATGGCCGGCGAGAACGCCGCGGCGGCGGAGTCGCGGATCTCGTCCGATCTCGAGACCGTCCGGCAGCGGTTGGGCGAGGCGGCGTCAGCGGCCGACAATGCGGCCCAGGGACGCGGACTCGATCGCGCACGTCAGCAGGCGGGCAACCTCGTCCGCGGGCTGTCGTCGTTGAGCGACCAGATGCAGCAGCAGCTCGGCGCAGGTCAGCGCGGGCAGCAGGGCCAGGGCCAACAAGGCCAGGGCCAGCAGGGTCAAGGTCAGCAGGGTCAGCAAGGTCAGGGTCAGCAAGGACAAGGTCAGCAAGGTCAGGGTCGACAGGGGCAGGGCCAAGGCCAGCAGGCGCAGGGTCAAGGGCAGGGCCAAGGGCAGGGCCAAGGGCAGGGCCAAGGGCAGGGTCAAGGGCAGGGCCAAGGGCAGGGTCAAGGCCAAGGGCAGGGCCAAGGGCAGGGTCAAGGCCAAGGGCAGGGTCAAGGCCAAGGCCAAGGGCAAGGCCAAGGTCAAGGCCAAGGTCAAGGGCAGGGCCAAGGTCAAGGGCAGGGCCAAGGTCAAGGTGACGGCCAGGGACAGGTCGGTGGCCGCGGGCAGGGCGGCAACCAGCGTCTCGGCTGGGGCAGCCCGAGCTTCGCGGGTCCGCTGACTGGCGGGGATGCCCGTCCCGGCATGAACTCGGGCGGCGCCGGCGGTTGGGACGCCCGGCAGTTCCGCAATCAGGCCGGCCAGATGCTCGCCGATCTCAACGAGCTGCGCCGGCAACTGCAGTCGTCGGGCGGCGACGCGCGCGATCTGCAGTCCGTCGACGACGTGGCGCGGGCGCTGCGTGAGATGACGAACGAACATCTCATCGGCGATCCCACCGGCTTGCAGCAACTGGCGCAGAGCGCCCTCGAAAAACTGCAGATGGTCGAGCGGGAGCTGCGCAAGCGCACCGACACGACGAACAACCAGCTCTACCTGTCGGGTGCGGACGAGGCGCCGGCGCAGTACCGGCCGCTCGTCGATGAATACTTCAGGGAGCTCTCCAAGAAGTCCGGGGCGGGCCGCACGAGCTCGTCACGCTGAGAGAGTCAGAGCGCGCCGCGCCTACGGGATCGCCGTGGGCGCGGCTGCCGCCAGCCGATTCAACGCCTCGTCCACGATCGCGTCGATCCTGCCGTTCGAGGCCGTGTAATGATTCGCCACGATCGCGAAGGCGAGCTTCTCTCCGGCACGGGTGGTGAGGATCCCTGAAAGCGCTCTCACATTGCTGATCGTGCCGGTCTTCGCCTGCACGCGGCCGGCGAGCGGCGTGCCGCGCATTCTCGTCTCGAGCGTCCCGCCGGCAGCCCCGCCGATCGGCAGCCACGAGACGAACGGTCCCCGCAGCCGTTCGTCCTCCCACACGTGCCTGAGCACCCGGACGATCGCGAGCGCGGTCAGGTAGTTGTACCTCGAGAGACCGGATCCGTCGTGCAGGACGAGTGCATCGGCCGGCAGGCCCCAAGCGGTGAGCGTCTCGACGACGGCCCGTCGCCCGGCCTCCGTGCTGCCGTCCGCGGCGGCCGCGCGGCCGAGCGCCTTGAGGAACACCTCCGCGTACTGGTTCTGGCTCACGTTCATCGCGTATCCGGCCAGCGCCGAGAGCGGCGGCGACGCATGTCGTGCGACGAGCTGCCTGGGCCGTGGGGCAGCCGCCGGCGGAAGATCGTCGATGTCCCACGCGCCGCCGTCGACCGCGATTCCTCGAGATGCCAATGCGAGCCGCAGCGCCTCGACGAAGAAGCGCGTCGGGTTGTCCACCGCGGCTGTGCGCGAGATGGCCGCGCCGGATCGAGGCACGCTGCCTCGGACGAGGAGCGTCGGGCGGCCAGGGAACCGTTCGAGGACGATCGTCGGGGCCGATCCGCTGGCCGTCGTCGTGACGTCCGCCCGGACGTCCAGCGGGTGCCCTGGCGGACCGGCGCGAACGCTCGCCGGCCGGCCTTCGGCGGCGCCGGCGGTGATTCGCAGCACGGCCGCGTTCTCGTTGTAGTTGAGCGCGCCGGCTGGCGCCGCGTATCCGTACGCCAGGTAGTCCCACGCCCATCCCGGACCGAGCTCGCGATCGTCGAACGCGTTGTCGTCGCCGACGATGCGGCCGGCCACGTGGTGGATGCCCGCGCGGTGCAGCGCCTCTGCCCACTCCAGGAACACTGCCGCGTGCCCATCGTCGGGTGACCCGATGGAAGGGTCGCCCGTGCCGGTGACGACGAGGTCACCGCGGAGCGTGCCGTCGACGATCTCGCCTTCGGCGTCCAGTCGCGTCTCGAAGCGGTACGACAGGCCCAGTCGCTCCGCCGCGACGGCGACCGTCAGGATCTTCATGTTCGAGCCGGGTACGACGAGCGTATCGGCGTGGCGGCTGTACAGGACGCGCCCGTCGACGAGCGATTCGACGCGGGCGGCCACGAGCGCGCGCGACAGTTCCGGCGCGTCGAGCACGCGGTCGAGATCGGCGGTGAGCGTCGTGTCCGGCTGCTGAGGGTACGCGTCTGCGAGGCGCGAGGCTTTCGGCGCCGTCGCGCTGGCCGGCGCGTGCGGCAGGCCTGCGAGTGCCAGCACGACCGCCGCGCCGGCGATCGCGCGGCGCGTCACTTCGTGCCCGTCAGCTCGTTGAACTGGATGAGGGCCTTCTGGTACTCGGCGACCGGGATCACGGCGGCGCCGGGTTCGCCGGCACGGAGCGCGTGTACCACGTCCCCGGACTTGCGGAACGTGACCCGTTCCGCGTCAGGGGGCGTGGCGTCGCCGAACGTGACGCCCACGACGACGTCCTCGCCGCTCGCGAGCGGGCGATCCGTGAACGATTCGGCGCGCAGGCTCGACCACGCGTTCAGCAGGTCGGTCACGCCGGTGGTGTTCATGTCCTTCGCGGCCGGTTTCGTCTGCTTCCACGAATCCGCTGCGGCCTCCGTCCCCTGAGCCGCCGTGGTCTTCTCGAAGGCATACGTCGCGCCGCCGCGCGTCAGCTCGAAGCTCCGCGCATTGAACGACTTGAACTCGAACACGTCCTTCACGCGCAGGTCCGCCGGCGTCTTCTTCATGTCCGTCAGCACGCTGGCGTCCACGGTGAACACGAGGGGCCTCGAGAGGTCGCGCGCGTACACGCTGCCGCCGTCTTGATTGGCGCCGATCGCGAGCGCCGCCTTGTTGGATCCGGCGCCGAAGGTCGCCACGAGCTGCGGCCGATCGAGGCCGAACTTCTTCAGATCGGCGGCGGACGGCGGGGCCGCGTCGCCCGCCACGATCGCCTTCATCTGTCCCTGCGAGACGCGGTTCAGGATGGCGTCGACCGCGAGGAAGTCTGCGCGCACGTCGACCGGCTGGCTCACGCGCCAGTCCGTGCCCTTACGCGCGAGCGTCACGGCGGGCCCGGCGGCCGGCTCGAGCCGGATCGTGTCGACCGCATCGCGGGAGAACTTCAGCACCGACTTGTCGCGGAGATCGAACGTCGATCGGCTGAACGTGTCCTCGAGATAGGCCGAGATCAGAAAGACCGCGGGCGAGCCTTCCACCTGCGCGTACAGATCGGCGCCCGTGGGCGTCTTGTTGCCGATGAGCAGCCGGCGCGGGCTGCTGTCGCCCGCGACCCTGAACGTCACGGTGATCCGCGCCGGCTGCAGCCCGAACGGCGTCACCGACGAGGGATGCTCCTCGAGCGTCTTCTGCTTCTCGAGGGTCTCGAGGCTCGACACGAGCGACGACACCGTGCCGGCATCGGCGGCGGTCGATACCGGCGCGGCCATCTGCCAGTCGTCGCCGTTCTTCTTCAGCGTCGTGATCTCGCCGGACGCCGCGTGGATCTCGACCTCGTCGATCTTTCCCGGCTCCAGGGCGAAGACCTTGTCCCGTTTCAGCGACGGGTCGGTCGTGTCCCGCTTCGACTCGACGAAGTAGATGTAGGCGCCGAGTCCGAGCGCGACGACCAGCAGCACCAGCAGCGAACGCGATCCGCGCATCGTCGTCTACCCTCGTCCGTTACCGCTTCTTCCACCAGACCCGCACGCCGTTGCCGATGAGCAGCAACGGCACGATCACCATCGTGAACCAGAACACCATCGCCTGCTGATCCGCGGTCATCGTCAGCGGGCGGCTCTCCGGGCTGCGCGGGCGGATCGCGATGAGATCCTCCTGCTGGGCCAGCCAATTCGCCATGTTCAGGAACAGGTCGCGGTTGCCCTGGATACCGAGCGCACGGTTCGACGCGAAGTCGCTGTCGCCGACGACGACGACGCGCGTCTCGGGCTTGGGCGCGTCGGGCGCGGCATCAGCCGGCGCGGCCGGGGCATTGGTCGCGGCCGCCGACACGGCCGCGGCGATCGACACGGGGCCCGCCTTGTCGCCCTTGTCCGGATCGCGCGACGGCCGCCCCGTCGAGTACAGGCTCTCGAGATCCGATTCGGCCCAGCTCTGCGGGCTGGTCTCGAGCACCTTCTGCGGCACGTGGCCGCCTCGGCCGCCCTCGACCGGCGCGACCGATCGCGCGAGCGGAAACGCCGTCATCACCCGGAAGTTCTCGGTGATCGGGTGCGCGACCGGCATCGCGATCGGCACCGACGCGTCCGTTCCGATCAGTTGGCCCAGCCCGCTCGCGTCGACGACGAGATCGTTGCCGACGTCCACGCCCCACTCCTCCGCGAGCGCGATGAGCCGGCTCACGTCGGGCGCCGTGCCTTTGTCCGGCGGATCGATGAGCAGCGCCACCTTGCCGCCACGCGCGAGGAACGCCTTCACGGCGTCGATTTCGCCCTGCAGCAGATCCGTCTTCGGGCCCGCGATTACCAGGAGCGTCGCGTCGTCCGGCACGCTGCCTTGCTGCGCGAGCGTGAGCGGCGCCACGTCGAAGTTGTCGGTCTTCAGCGCATCGGCGATCCCGCTGTAGCCGTTCGGATCGGACGCGGTCGGGTCCTTCTCGCCGTGCCCCTGGACGAAGTAGGCCTTCTTGGCCTTGCCCTCGATGACCTTCTTCAACGCGTTCGTCAGGCTCTGCTCGTCGTCCGACGAGGCGCGCTCGGTGCGGCCGGCGTACTCGATCAGGAAGGTCGGGACGGTCGTGATCTCCCGCTTCTGCGCCTCGAGCGGATTCCGCTCGGCGTCGATGAACTCCGTGCTGACCTGCGACGAGGCGTACTCGTACTCCTTCAGCCGATCCCGGTACTGATCGGCGACGCCCGTGTAGAATGCGCGGATCGTCAGGGGCTGCTTCAGCTCGGCGAGGATCTTCTTCGTCTGGTCGGACAGCGAGAACTGTCCGGCCGCCGTGAGGTCCCACCGCTTGTTCTGGCGTGACGCGATCCAGTTCAGCCCGACGAGGATGCCCAGCACCAGGACGACGCTCGACGCCGCGATCGAGCCGTACTTGACGTTGCGCCCCTGGAACGAGCGCGCGATGTCGCGCCATTGCGTGAGCCCGTACAGCAGCGTCACGACCAGGCCGGCCAGGGCCAGGCGCTGGGACCACTGCGGCGCCTCCGGGCGCACGACGCGCAGGACGACGGCGGCGACGACGAGCACGACGCCGAGCCAGCCGATGGCTCCGAAGAGTCGTTTCACGGCTAACCTCTCCACCGCTCGGTGTCCACCGACTTCAGCGTCAGGAACAGCCCGAACAGAATGAAACTCAGGTAGTACACCACGTGCGACGTGTCGATCACGCCCTTGCCGAAGTCGTCGAAGTGCTGCGTGACGGACAGGTAGTTCAGGATTGGACCGAGCGTGGGACCGGCGCTGTCGGCGAACCAACTGATGATCCAGAACATCAGCGAGACGACGAACGTCGCGGCGCCCGCCACCATCTGGTTCTTCGTCGTGCTCGAGATGAACAGGCCCGCCGAGATGAAGCACCCGCCGAGCAGCAGCAGGCCGAGGTAGCCGGAGATGAGCGGCCGCCACTCGGGCGATCCCACGCCGAACAGCAGCAGCACGTAGAGCAGCGTGACGCCCAGCAGGCCGAGGTACAGGCCGACCACGCCGAGGAACTTGCCGAGAATGATCTCGACGTCGGTCACCGGCGCCGTGAGGAGCAGCTCGATCGTCCCCGAGCGCTTCTCCTCCGAGTAGGTCCGCATCGTGATCATCGGCAGGAGGAAGAGCATGAGCACGCTGGCGTTCTGCAGCAGCGGCCGAATCATGTCGTTGTTGACGTTCTGCGGCGGCGGCGGGCCGAACTGCGTGCGCATCGCCGCCCGCGCGAAGTAGTCGAGGTGCACGTTGTAGAACCAGCCGAACAGCACCGCGAACAGCCCCATCGTCACCCAGGCGACGGGTGAGGCGAAGTAGCCGCGCAGCTCCTTGCCGGCAATCGTGACGACGTTGGTCAGCGACCTACGCATGGGCGGCCTCCTCGGGCTGTTCCTCGGTCGTCAACTGGAGGAAGATCTCCTCGAGGCTCATCCGCATCGGACGCAGCTCGAGCAGGCCCCAGCCGCGGTTGACGATGGCTCGGGCGATCTCGCGGCGGATGTCATGGTTCGGCGCGGCCTCGACTTCGTAGCCGACGAGCGTCCCGTGTCGATCGGCGACCGAGACCGACAGCACGCCCGGCACCTGCGTCAGCGTCTCGACGGCGCCGCCGTCCGGGGCGTCGACCTGCACGTACAGCGTCGCCGCGCCCTTCAACTGGTGGGTCAGGTTCTCCGGCGAATCGACCGCGACGACCCGGCCCTTGTTGATGATGACGACGCGCTGGCAGGTCTGGGCGACCTCGGGAAGGATGTGCGTGCTCAGCACGATCGTGTGATCGCCGGCCAGGCCACGGATGAGGTCCCGCGTCTCGATGATCTGCTTCGGGTCGAGCCCGGCCGTGGGCTCGTCGAGGATCAGCACCTCCGGATCGTGGATCAGCGCTTGGGCCAGCCCGACGCGCTGGCGGTAGCCCTTGGAGAGCTTGGCGCAGTGGCGGTTCGCCATGTCGTCCACGTGCGTCTTCCGCATCGCGGACTCGACCCGGGCGTTCCGCTCGGCCTTGGACGTGCGGCCCAGCTTCAGGCGCGCGACGAACGTCAGGTACTCGCGCACCGTCATGTCGGGATAGAGCGGCGGCGTCTCGGGAAGATACCCGGTTCGTCGCTTGGCCTCGAGCGGCTGCTCGAACACGTCGTATCCGGCGACGACCGCTTTGCCCTCGGTGGCCGGCATGTAGCCGGTCAGCACGCGCATCGTCGTCGTCTTGCCCGCCCCGTTGGGCCCGAGGAATCCGAGGATCTCGCCCTTTTCGACTCGAAAGCTGACGTCGTCGACGGCCGTGAACGGCCCGTATCGCTTCGTGAGGTGTTGGACCTCGATCATGCGTGCGTCCCCCGGCAGGGATGAACCGCGGACCCGGAAGAGGCCCGCAAGGATGGGTGTAAACCTTGGAAAACGGCTTGGTTACAACCTCGGATCGTAGTGCCTGCCGAAAAGACGTGTCAACTTGACGAATAGTCGGCGCCGGAGGTTCCGCCGGCGCTCACCGCGTTTGCGCCTCGACGAACCCTTCGATCGTTCGCTGGTCGGTCGCCGAGACGCGATCGAACTGGACGCCCATCCCGACCCTGATGTCGCTCCAGGCGACCAGACCGCTCGCGTCGATCTCCTGGGGGACGCCGGGCAGCCGGAACCGGACCTGGATCGGCGTGCCCTTGGCGAGCGGCGTCATCGTCCGGATGGCGACGCCGCCGCGGCCGAGGTCGAGCGTGACGGCGCCGGCGACGAGATCGCCGGCACGGTAGGTGACCGGCACGCCGATCGCGGCCCGGACGTTCACGCGGCGGTTGAAGCTGTCGGGGAAGAGGCGCGGCGCGAGCGCGGGAAGGATCTGCGCGGTGCTCGCGTACTCGTTCACGTAGCTCACGTTCAGCGCCGCGAGCGGCGGGATCTCGGCGGCGGTCGGCACGCTGCCCGAGAAGACCATGACCGGCACCGCGCGGCCCGCCAGCCGGCGCACGAACGCCACGGGCGTGGCGGAGAGCCCGAGATCGACGACCGCCAAGTCGAACGGCTGGTGCGCGGCGGCCTCCATCGCCGCGTCCTCCGAGTCGGTCAGCACGCAGCCGTGCCGCGCGTCGGCGAGCGCCACCGCGAAGCGATCGCGCACGGCCGCCTGCCGGTGCGCGATCAGAACCGTCTTCGTTGACATCGCACTTGACGCCGCTTTCTCCGTGGTCACTATAATCGACTGAAGTACGACGGCGAGCGATTTCAGCAGCAGGGGGACGAACCGCTGATTCGTCACGGCCCCACGAAGGAGATCGAATGGCGACCTGCCCCGAATGCGACGTGGAACTGGAGATCGACGACGACGATCTCGACGAGATGGAGGTCGGTGATCCGTGGGACTGTGAAGAGTGCGGCAGCCGCCTGCGCGTCGCCAGCACCAGCCCGCTCGAGTTCGAGAGCGACGACGAAGAAGAAGACGACGAAGACGAGGACGACGAAGAGGCCGGTGAGGACGTCGAGGACGAGGAGTTCGACGACGACGAGGACACCGAGGACGAGAAGGACGACGACTGGGAAGAGTGATGGGTGATTTCGATCCGGCTGCCGGCGACGAACTGCGTGAACGTGAGGCCGCGCTGGATCGCCTGCTGCGGGCGCTGCCGTCGCTCGTCGTGGCTTACAGCGGCGGCGTCGACTCGGCATTCCTGGCCTGGGCGGCGACGCGTGCGCTCGGCGATCGCGCGCTCTCGATCACCGCCGACAGCGACAGTTATCCCGAACGGCACCGCGCCATGGCGCTGGCGATCGCGCGGGACTTCGGGTTGCGCCACGAGGTGATCCGGACGGCGGAGCTCGAGCGCCCCGAGTACCGCGCCAACCATCCGGATCGCTGCTATCACTGCAAGACGGAGTTGTATTCGCACCTGGCGAGGCTCGCGGCCGACCGGGGCTTCGCTGCCGTCGCCGACGGCAGCAACGCCGACGACCGCGGCGACTACAGGCCCGGCCGGCGCGCCGCGCAGGAGTTCGGCGTCATCAGCCCGCTCGACGAAGCGGGCCTCACCAAAGAGGACATCCGCCGGCTCTCGCGCGAAGCCGGGCTGCCGACGTGGGACGAGCCGGCCTCGGCATGCCTGTCCTCGCGGATTCCGTACTACTCGGAAGTCACCCCCGACAAGCTTCGCGTCATCGAGCAGGCCGAAGATGCACTGCGAGGCTTGGGCTTCCGGATCCTTCGCGTCCGACACCATGGCGAGGTCGCCCGGCTCGAGATCGGACGTGACGAGATGCCTCGGGCGCTCGACCCCGAGGTTGCCGGCGCCATCGACGAGGCGCTGCGGGCGCTCGGCTTCCGATACGTCGCGCTCGACCTGCGCGGCTATCGGCTCGGCAGCCTGAACGAAGGGCTGAAGCTCCGTCCGGTGTAGCGGCGCAGGCTGGCCGCCAGCGTCGTCGGCGCGCCGACGGCGAGCAGCCGCCCGGCAGAGAGCGTCCGTTCACCGCGGCCCCACGGCCTGCCTCCGCTATCCGCCCGGTTCGTGGCGCTTGGACCGTTCAGGGTTTCCGCGCCACGGCCATGATCGACGTGCCGACCGGGAGGTCGGCGACACGCAGCCAGGCCGCCTCGGCGGCGAGCAGCCGATCGAGCAGCCAGTTGATCGGACGTGACGGCACCGTCAGGTCGGATTCCGACGGCGCCGCCGCGCGCCCGGTGAGCCGCTCCAGGCTGCGCGTGGCCAGCGCGGCCGGAAACAGCACGCAGTTCGTGTAGGTGAGCCGCTCGACGCGGAACCCCGCGGCGGTGAGCCGGCGCGACAGACGGGTTTTCGTGTAGCGCCGGCGCTCGTGCGTCAGCGCCGAGTGCGATCCGCGAAGGACGTCGAGCGCCGCGACGTTGAGGAGCGCGATCCCGCCCGGCCGCAGCACGCGCCACATCTCGGCGATCGCCCTCCGCTCGGTCTCGTCGTCGAGACAGTAGAGGACGTCGAACGACGTCACGAGATCGGCGCAGCCGTCGGAGAGCGGCAGGGCGGCCACGGATCCGCCGATCATCGAGCGGCCGCGCGCGCGGCCCGCGGACAATCCGAACCACGACCGCTCGATGCCGATCGCAGGCGCGTACCGGCGCAGCCAGTCCAGATTCCGTCCCGTGCCCGCGCCGCAGTCGACGATTCGCGTGAGCGTCGCCGATGCGCGCGCGTCGTCGAGGAGCCGCTGCGCTTGTCGCCGGAGCGCGCGAAACCAGAAGTGCGTGTCTTCGGCGCGCAGCGTCGCCGCGAGCATCCGCTCCATCGGAGCGCATTCTATCGTCGCGACTCGCCGCGATCCGATGCGCGCTCCGGTCGCAAGCTGATTGACAGGTACACTTTCAGCCCGTTAAGCTCGCCACAACTCACATCTGGAGAAAGAAGGTGCAGGGAATGGCCTCCAACAGAAGCCGGACGTCAAGAAGCCGGATGATCGCGCTCTCATTGCTCCTCATGGTGGGCTGTGCGGGTCTTGCGACGTTCTCGGCCGCGTGCCGCAAGCAGCCGCCGCCGGTCGTGCAGCCCCCGCCACCGCCGCCGCCCCCGCCTCCCGCGCCGGCGCCGCCGCCTCCACCTCCGCCACCGCCGCCGCCTCCGCCGCCGCCTCCACCGGCACCGCCGACGGAAGCCGAGCTGTTCGCGCGGCTGTCGCTCGCCGAGCTGAACGCGCAGAAGCCGCTCGACGACGTGTACTTCGACCTGGACAAGGCCGATCTGTCGGACGCCGCGCGTGCGAGCCTCCAGAAGAACTCGGACTGGATGAAGAAGTGGACGACGACCATGGTGACGGTCGAAGGGCACGCCGATTCGCGCGGGACGAGCGAGTACAACCTGGCGCTCGGCGAGCGCCGCGCCTCGGCCGTCCGCGACTACCTGGCCAGCCTCGGCGTCCCGACGACGCGTATCACGATCGTCACGATGGGCGAGGAGCAGCCGGTCTGCACGGATGAGGCCGAGAGCTGCTGGTCGCTGAACCGCCGCGGCCACTTCGTCATCACGGCGAAGTAGACGCCGCCCGACGGCTTCGATCGCCGGGGCGCCGCGGCCGTGTCACGGCCGCGGCGCCC
>JADYYY010000020.1 GCA_020853395.1 Acidobacteriota bacterium | reverse complement strand
GTCGATGTTCGGCGTGATGTGCGTCGTGCCGTTGCCGCCTTCCTCGCCGACCGGCACGCCGTCAATCGTCGTGTTCTTGTTCAGCGAGTTGCCGCCGTTGATGCTCAGGTAGCGGCCGGAGTCCCACTGCGCGTAGTCGCGGCTCGCCTTGGAGTCGATGACGCCCGGCAGGATCTTCATCATGCCGAAGATGTCGCGCCCCTTGACCTGTACCGACACCAGCGTGTCGCTCGTGATGTTCTTCGTGAGCTGGCTCGTCGCCGTCTGCACCGGCGTGACTTCCGCCGTGATGGTCACCGATTCCGAGACGCCGCCGGCCGACATGGTCAGCTTGCCGAGGTCGCGGATTTCGTTCGCCAAGAGGTTGAACTCGGCAACGTTCAGGGGCCGGAACCCGTCCATCTCGACCTTCACGACGTAGCGGCCGGGCGGCAGGGCGGGAATACGGAACACGCCCTGATCATTCGAGACAGCGGTACGAACGACGTTGGTCTGCGCCTGCGTGGCAGTCACGCTTGCACCCGGGACGACGCCGACGTTGTCGGCGACCGTGCCGGTCAGTGTGGCACTCCCGGTCTGCGCAAACGCGCCCATCGCGTTTGCCAGGAGGATCGTCCCCGCCAGCAGCGCCGACAGGGCTCCTACTCGCCTCTTTCCTTCCATCACACGCTCCTTCGGCCTTTCGGGCCGCGACATCCTGCGAATAGCCCCGTTCCTCCGAACGGATGACGCCGTGCCTCCGGTACCAATGGACACGGAATCTCGGTCATTTACAGGAGTCGAGGCAAGCGTAGTCGGACGTCCAAAACCGTTGCATCCTGCGCCAACAGTATTTGAACTACTTAGTGGCAGTAGTGAGCTGGCCGATTACTGGAATGGCGGTTAGAACCCCCACAGCACCAGAAAACCGGCCCGCTGACGAGAACCGGTTTCCCAGGCAAAGGGAGGATGCGGCGCACCGCGGCTGAGGAACACGTTCAGAAACGACACCGGGTGTCCCGATCGATGGGACACCCGGTGTCGTTGACGATGGGCGCCGGATGTCCTCGAGCGTCGAGGACATCCGGGCGTGTGTGCCTTAGTAGTCGAACCGGACCGTGAGGCCGAAGTTGAACGGGTTCGTCACCTGGTCGTACTGGCCGGTCGTCGTGCTGCTGTTGCCGCCAGCCTGACCCTGCGTGAACGTGTAGGTCGCGGCCATGCGCTGGAACTGGACCTGGTTCCACATGTTGTAGAACTGGGCCTGGACGCGCACGCTGCCGCCGCGGCCGATGGTCACCGGGATGCGCCGCGCGAGCGTGAAGTCCCAGTTCTGCCAGCCGGGATGACGCAGGTAACCCACCGGCACGTTACCGAGGTTCCCCTGCCCGTTGGAGGGCAGCGGACGCCGGAACGCGTTCAGGTTGAAGTGCGGCCGGAACGCGTCGTGCGTCGCGGGATCGCCCGTCCACGCCGGCACGTTGAGCGCATCTTCTCCCGGCACCAGCTCGCAGCGGCCGGTCACGCCCGACAAGGACGGGTCGGTGTTGGCGACACCAGACTGGTTCGTGTTGCAGGTCGGCGAGAGCGCCATGCCGCTCAGGTACTGCACGACGCCGGACGCCTCCCAGTCCTTCAGCACGTACTTCAGGACGGGCGCATTCGGCATCGGGTTCGGCACCTGATAGCTGTAGTTCACGACCAGGGAGTGCCGGCGATCCTGGACGCCCGTGTCCACGCCGGTCGGGTTGCCGGCCGGCGGTCCGTAGTAGAAGTCACGGAGACCCTGCCTGCCGCCGAGCTCCTCGGTCATGAAGTCCCAGCCCTGGATGCCGCGGTTCCACGACAACGTGTAGGCCAGCCCCATCTGGAGGCCCTTCGTGAGACGACGCTGGACGCTCGTCTGCATCGCGTTGTAGTTCAGCACGTCCTCATCCGTGTAGAGATACTGGACGCTGCCGATGCCGCGCCAATCCCGGCGGATCAGGTTGGCCGTAATCGGCTCGTTGTTGAACAGGTTCTTGGGATCCGCGTACGCGTTCACCGGGATGTTGTTGGTCGTCCGCGTGCGGCGGCCCTTGCGGCCGATGTTGGTCACGTAGGCGACTTCCGCGACCGTGTTGAACCCGAGGTCACGCTGGAAGGCGATGTTCGCCTGGTAGTTCTTTTCGGGCTCGAGCTTGCCCGGGTTCTCCTGCTGGCCATAGAGCGGCAGCGTGAAGCCAGCCGGCAGCGCCGTCGTCTGGGGGCTCTCGGCGAAGGCCGTGCCGGCCGCCGCCAACTGCGCGAGGTCCGCGAGCGTCACGTTGCGGATGGTGCGCACGCGAGTGACGAGCGGGCCGCCGTTGAACGGATACAGGCCGGCCACGAAGTTGTAGAAGATCCCGCCCGATGCACGCAGTGCGGTCGAGCCGTCGCCGAAGACGTCCCACGCGAAGCCGGCGCGCGGCGCCCACGAGAACATCGGCAGGTCGTAGTACCACCCGTCCTTCTTGCCGGAATCCGCCTTCGTCGGGTGGCTGTTCATCCCGTTCACCCACATGCCGTTGGTGATCGAGCCGGTGCCCGGCACCACGCTGCCCACGTAGGCGCGCGAGAGGTACACGCCCGGGAACCGCGGGTCGATCGCCGCCTGATTGGCCGACGAGCACGTCTGGTTGCCCGCCACGCCCGTCCGGCACGCCGGCATGTAGAGCACGGGAGCCTGGGCCGCATTGAACAGCGCCGGGTCGAAGCCGGAGTTCTCCTTCCGGCCTTCGTAGAAGGCGCCGTGATGCTCGACGCGCAGCCCGATATCCAGGGTCATGCGCGACGTCAGGCGCCAGCTGTCCTGCGCGTATGCCGCGCTGTACCAGTGGAGGTTGTCGCGGTCGAGCCTGTTGTCCCGCTCGCTGTAGCTCGTCAGGACGCCGAGCAGCGCGTTGGCGAAGCCGTTGCCGCTGCTGATCGGGTTGTCCGCGCTGTGCCCGAAGTCGAACACGCCGGTGTAGTCCTGCGAGCCCGGTTCGGTCTTGCTGTTCCGCTCGGTGGCGAACCCGAACTTGAAGTTGTGCCGCCCCTTGGTCCACGAGAGGTCATCCTGCACGGTGAACCGGTAGTTCTCGTTCCAGGTCATCGCGAGGCGCGACCGGCCGCCGAACGGCCGCCACGGCTGGAGGTTGCTGCGGTTGCCGCCCGCGAACAGGAAGTCCGGCATGAACGGCCACTCCTGCTTGTTGTAGCGGCTGAAGCCGATCGGGCCCGGATCCGGATTGAAACCCTCGATGCGCGGCAGGCTGGACGACCAGGGATACCGATCGCGGTAGTACTGGAGATACTCCTCCTGGTCGACCGCCCCTTTGCCAATCCGGAACCCGTAGTGGTTGTGGCTGTAGCCCGCGGTGAACTCGTTGACCACCGTCGGCGAGATGACCTTGCTCATCGATCCGGTCACGAGGTCGCCGGGGAACACGTTGTTCGAGCTGCTCTCGCGCGGCTGCACGACGTTGTAGGTGATGCTGTCGTCGCGGTCGAACAGCGCCCGCACGCTGAAGCGCGTGTTCTGGCTCCAGACGATGTCGCCGCGCGACACGAAGTTGCGCCGCGTGTGCTGCGGGGTCACGTCGGTGGCGTCGTTCGAGTTCCAGTAGGCGTTGGTCGTGCCGTCCCGCTGGTTGTTCGGCGGGTTCAGCAGGTTGATGATGTTCTGCCCGATCGGGTTGATGCGGTTCTGCGGAATCTTGTTCCCCGCGAACGGCTGCAGCGTCACCGGGTCGGTGATGGTGTTGAGCGTGCTCGTGCCGGTCACGGCGCCGTCGGCGCCGAGCGTCGCCTTGCCGAAGAACGTCTGCGAGAAGTCGCCCTGGCGCTCGAGATCCGTCGGCATGTTCGTGCGGTACACGTCGGTCGGCCGGATGTCCTCGACGAACTCCTGCGACAGGAAGAAGTACGCCTTCTTCTGGCTCTCACGCTTCAGCACGCCCGGGATCAGAATCGGCCCGCCGATGCTGTACCCGCCGATGTTCACCTCGAAGAAGGGCTTCGGCGATCGCGACTGGATGCGGAAGAAGTCGTTCTTGTTCCACTCGTCGCGCCGCATGTTGTACCAGCCCGACCCGCGGAACTGGTTCGTGCCCGACTTGGTCACGATCGACACGAGCCCCGACGACTGGCGCCCGTTCTCGGCGTTGTAGCCGCTCGTGATGATGTTGACCTCGCCGATCGAGTCGATGTTCGGCGTGATGTGCGTCGTGCCGTTGCCGCCTTCTTCGCCGACCGGCACGCCGTCAATCGTCGTGTTCTTGTTCAGCGAACTGCCGCCGTTGATGCTCAGGTAGCGCCCCGAGTCCCACGAGGCGTAGTCGCGGCTCGCCTTCGAGTCGATGATGCCCGGCAGGATCTTCATCATGCCGAAGATGTCGCGCCCCTTGACCTGCACCGACACGAGCGTGTCGCTCGTGATGTTCTTGGTCAACTGGCTCGTCGCGGTCTGCACCGGCGTCACTTCCGCCGTAATCGTCACGGACTCCGAGACGCCGCCGGCCGTCATGGTCAGCCTCCCGAGGTCCCGGATTTCGTTCCCGAGCAGGTTGAACTCGGCAATGGTCAGGGGCCGGAACCCTTCCATCTCCACCTTGACCACGTAGCGGCCAGGCGGCAGGGCAGGAATACGGAAGACCCCTTGGTCGTTCGTCACGGTGTTGCGGTTGACGTTGGTCTGCGCCTGAGTGGCGGTGACCGTCGCGCCCGGCACAACGCCGACGTTGTCGGCGACCGTACCGGTGAGGGTGGCGTTGCCGGTTTGCGCAAGCGCGTTCGCCGCGCCTGCGAGCAGGATCATCCCCAGTACGAGGATCCTTGCGTGCCACGTGCCTTTCATTCGTCGCTCCTCTGGCCCCGCGGGCCGTCGGCCGGACATGGCAATCGCCCGTGTACACGACTGCGGACAACGCCACAGACGTCGGCGCTGACGACCACTTTGTTCGGCTTTGGAAGCCTACGGGCGGGATGGAGGGATAGCTATCCTGTGGTGACAGTATTATCGGTCAAGATAGGCATGAGCCGATGGTCAGGCCGACCCGGCGACCTCCACGAGCGGCGGCGCCGGCACACCGTCGAACCACTCACTCTTCGGGAGCCCCGGGCACCGTTCGCGGTAGCTCGTCATCCACCGCTCTCCAAAGGCCAGCGCCTCGTCGGCCGGGACCACCGCCCACACGCTGCCTCCGAACCCCGCACCAAAGCTCGCCGCAGCCGTGGCGCCCACGTCGACGGCCTCCTCCACGAGCGCCATCGTGTCCGGCACCTGATTCCCGAGCAGCCGCTCCGCATCCGCCTGGGACGCGATCGCCAACCGTCCGAGCTCGGCGACATCGCCGGCGCGAATGGCCGCCACGGCTTCGGCGACCCGCCCGTCCTCCTCGATGAAGTGCTCGAGACGCCGAGACAGATCGTCGGCGGAGAATCCGGCCGCCTCCTCGTCGGCGTTCGCGGCGCGCAGCCAGGCTCGCAAACGGTTCGGCCCATCTGATGCGCCGCGCAGCCCTACGCCCAGCGACACGGCGCTCGCCCCGGTGCGCCGATTCCAGATCGACAGCAGCACGCCCGCGCTTCGCGCGGCCCTGTTGTACCGATCCCGCACGCTCCCCGCCTTGTCGGCGTGCACGCCGCTCGACGCGATGACGAACCGCCAGTCCCGCGGGAACGTCACCTCGTCCTCGAGATGGACCGGCGTGTAGCTGAACTGCCGCAGCGTCCGCGCTCTGCCGAGCAGGATCGCGGTGTGGTCTTCCGAGCCGCCCCGCGTGCCGACGCCGCGCGCACCGGCGAGGCTCCGAAACGTCTGCCCGTTCTCGATGCACCCGAAGTAGCCGGCGAGGTCGAACGGTGAGCCAATCGCGGCGCGCCAGGCAGGGTGCGCCTCGAGCTCGCCGCGGCGCACGAGCGCCGTCGCGACCGCGACGAGCAGCGCGCTCGAGCTGCTCAGGCCTGCGGCGCGCGGCAGATCGCTCACGAACGCGATGTCGGTGCCGAGCGGCCGGCCCGGGAAGTTGTCGGCGAGCCGCCGGACGACGGTCGAGATGTACGTGGCCCACCCGCGGCGCGGCCGCGCGCACCCGCTGCGATCCACGGTCGTGCTCTCGCCGCTCCCCACGTCAATCACCCGCACGAGGTCATCGTCGCGCGGCCGCGCGACGACGGCGAACCCGCGCGGGACCGCCGAGACGAGCGACCGGCCGCCGGCGTAGTCGGTGTGCTTCCCGAAGACCTCGATCCGACCGGGGACGATCCAGCGCCACACCGGCGCGGCACCCGCCACCGCAATCTGCGCGGCCGCGGCGCGTTCGAGCATCGCGGCGCGCGACGCCGCGGCGTCGGCCTCGAAGCCGCAGCCGACGAGCCGTTCGGCGACGCTCGACATCAGAGCCGCACCCGGACAGCCGCGAGCCGCTCGGCGACGAGCGGCACGTCGGCGCGGCGCGACAAATCGAGCACCGGACCGCGCGCGGGCACGACCTGGAACCGCACGCCGCGGCGCACCGCCAGGCGCACCGCCTCCGGCAACTCGAACTCACCCCGCGCCGATCGCGGCACGTCGCGGCACGCGGCGAAGATTCGCCGGTCGAAGCGCCAGCAGTTCATGCTGATGAGCGCGTGCGGCCCGGCAGCCTCGATCGCCGCCACGCCCGGCTTCTCGACGATGTCGATCAGCGTGCGGTCGGGCGCCACCTTCAGCAGCGCGAACGCCGCCACGCGCTCGCGCGGGATGCCGCTCGACCGGACGAGATCGTCGCGCTCGAAACCCGGCAGGCCGGGGCCGTCGAGCGCCCGCATCGCCGCCAGCGTCTCCACGGGATAGAGGTTGTCGGCGTTGACGACGAGAAACGGCCGGCCATCGACGAACGACTCGGCCGAGCCGACCGCGTCAGCCGTGCCGATCGGCTCCCGCTGCACGACGTAGTGCAGCGCGACGCGCGACGGCGTCCGCTCGCCGGCATACTGCGCCCCGATCGCGTCGTGCTCCGGCGCGACGACGAGCCCGATCTCGCGGATGCCGGCATCGACGAGCGCGCTGAGCACGTAGTCGAGAAACGGCCGCCCGGCGCCGCCGCCCACGGGCATGAGCCCCTTCAGCCCGGCGCGCGCCGCCGCGTCCTGCGCGGCCGTCAGCGGGACGTCCGCTGCGGTTGCGTCCTCGCGCATGCGACGTCCCAGCCCGCGTGCCAGGACGAGAGCGACGATGTCGGCCACCGCTGGACCTCAGGCGCGAAGGATGTCGAGCTTCGGGTTCGTCCGCCAGCGTCCGCGGGTGAAGTCCGGCAGATCGACCGGCCGGCTTCCGGACGCGACCGACCGCACGCTCGCCTCGACGACGGCGCTCAGCGCCGCAGCGTCGTAGACGTTCATGTCGGTGGGTCGCCCTTCGCGCAGGCACGTGACGAGCCGGTAGTCCTCGATGAAGTCCATGCCGCCGTGCCCCGCGCCCGACGACCGCGCGGCCATGCCGGCCCAGAGCGGATGCTCGAACTCGGCGAGCAGATCCTCTGCCGGCACCCACTGATCCAGCTTGCCGCGTCCTTCGACGTACGCCCGGTTGGGATAGCCCTCGAACAGCCCCTTCGTCCCCTGCAGCATGTGGATCCGGCTGTACGGCCGCGGCAGGTTCGTGCAGTGCTGCACCAGGAGCGTCCGGCCGTTGGCCGTTTTCATCAGGCTCGTGTTGACGTCGCCGAGCACGAACGACTCGCGGCGCTGGGGCGCGTCCGCCGGGAAGTGTTCGCGCGCCCAGTCCTGCAGGCCCCGCGAAGGTCCGCTCATCGACACGAGGTAGTCGAAGCGGTCGCCGCGGTTGATGTCGAGGCAGTTGGCGAGCGGCCCGAGCCCGTGCGTCGGATACAGGTTGCCGTTCAGCTTCGCCGACCAGGCGCGGCGCCACAGCCCCTCGTTCTTCGTGTCCCACTTGATCGCCCGCAGGTCGTGCAGGTAGCCGCCTTCGGCGTGCAGCAGCTCTCCGAAGACGCCCTGCCGGCTCATGTTGAACACCATCAGCTCCATGCGGTCGTAGTTGCAGTTCTCCATCATCACGGCGTGGCGCTCGTGCCGCTCGGACGCCTCGACGAGCGCCCAGCAATCCTCGAGCGTTGTCGCCGCCGGCACTTCGGTGGCCGCGTGCTTGCCATGTGCCATCGCCGCGAGCATCACGGGCACGTGCCACTCCCACGGCGTGGCGGTGTAGACGAGGTCGAGATCCTCCGTCTCGCACAGCCGCTCGAAGTCGCGCGGGCCGCGCGTGTAGATGGCAGGCGGCGGATGGCCCGCCGCGACGATGGCCTTCGCGGCCCAATCGGTGCGCTCCGGTCGAGTGTCGCAGACGGCCGCGATCCGACACCCGGGAATGCGCAGCAGGTTGTTGACGTGGCTGCCACCCTGCAAGCCGATGCCGACGAACCCGATGCGCACCGTCTCGAGCGGCGGCGCGGCGAGAAACGGCGTCGGCGCGGGCTGCGTCGCGGCGCCGGCCCGCGCACCGGCCATCGTCGTCGCGACGCCGGCGGCGCCGCTCATCCTCAGGAACTCCCGCCGATCAATGAACGCATCGTCGACCATCGTCATGACGTGCTCCGTGGAAAATGCCTGCGGGACGAATGATAGATCGCGGCTCGCGGCCCGCGCTGCGAGCGACCGGCGCGGCGCGGGCCGCGGCGCGTGCGAGTACCGAGTCGTGGATCGTAGAGGGTGAGTCGGCGCTCGCGACGCGACGCCTGGCTGACAGCTTCTCCGGCGCCCGTCCGTCGTCCGGTGTCGCACGCGATCGTCCCCGTATAATCCGTGGACGGATGAGCTATCCGGAGGGTACGCGTGTCGGCCCGTACGAGATCCAGCACCCGCTGGGGGCCGGCGGCATGGGCGAGGTGTACCGGGCGCGCGACACCAAGCTTGGACGAGACGTCGCGCTCAAGATCCTGCCGGAAGCGTTCGCGCGCGATCCCGATCGGCGCGCGCGGTTCGAGCGCGAGGCGCAGATTCTCGCCTCGCTCAATCATCCGAACATCGCGGCCATCTACGGCGTCGAGGACGCGGCGACGGCCGGGTCGGCGCATCTCGTGCGCGCGCTCGTGCTCGAGCTGGTGGACGGGCCGACGCTCGCCGAGCCGCTGCGGTTCGCGCCGCTGCCACTCGACGAGGCGCTGCCGATTGCGCGGCAGATCGTCGAGGCGCTCGACGCCGCGCACGCGCAGGGGGTGGTCCACCGCGATCTCAAACCCGCCAACATCAAGCTGCGGCCCGACGGCACCGTGAAGGTGCTCGACTTCGGTCTGGCGCGCCTCGTCGATCCGGCAGGGGCGGCGCAGGCCGTGCCGTCGCCCGAGGCGGCCAACTCGCCGACGGTGACGAGCCCGGCGCTCACCCGCCTCGGCGTGATTCTCGGCACGGCGGCCTACATGGCGCCCGAACAGGCCCGCGGCCGGCAGGCGGACAAACGCGCCGACATCTGGGCGTTCGGTTGCGTGCTGTTCGAGATGCTGACCGGCCGCCGCGCGTTCCACGGCGAGACGGTTTCCGACACGCTGGCCAGCGTGCTGCGCAGCGATCCCGACTGGAGCGCGCTGCCGCTCGAGACGCCCGAGCCGATTCGCCGGCTGCTGCGGCGGTGTCTCGTCAAGGACGTGCAAGCGCGGCTCTCCGACATCGGCGTCGCGCGGCTCGAGATCGCCGACGCGCTCGCCGCGCCAGCGACGGCTCGCCCTGCCGGCGCGCCGCCGCCCGCGCCGGCGCGTGCGGCGTGGCCGCGCGGCACGCTGCTCGGCCTCGGCGCGATCGTCGCCGGATTGATCGGGTTCCTGGTGTGGCAGGCTCGTCCGGCCGTCCGCCCGCCGACCTCCGTGCGCTTCCTGCTCGCGCCGCCGCCGGGCGCGAGGTTCCCGACCGCGACGACCCGGTCGAGCCTGGCCATTTCTCCGGACGGCCGACTGGTCGCATTCCGCGCCTATCGGCCCGGCGAGCAGGCCGCGCTCTGGATCCGCGCGCTCGACTCGGTCAACGCCCGCGAGCTGAAAGGCACGCTCGACGCCCAGATGCCCTTCTGGTCGCCGGACAGCCGCGCCCTCGGCTTCTTCGCCGACGGCAAGCTCAAAAAGATCGACGTCGAGAGCGGCACCGTCCAGACGGTCTGCGATGCGCCGGCCGCCGCCGGCGGCGCCTGGGCGCTCGACGGCACGATCGTCGTGGGCCACGCCACCGGCGGCTTGTCGCGGCTCGCTGCCGGGAGCGGGCAACTCGTCGAGCTCACGACGCCGGATGCCGCGCGCAGGGAGACCCATCACGTGCTGCCGGTCTTCCTGCCCGACGGCCGGCGATTCCTCTACACGGCGCAGCCCGGCAACACGGTGTATCTCGCGTCGCTCGACAGCGACGCGCGCACGCGCGTCATGGACTCGGATTCGAGAGCCCAATATGCGCCGCCCGGATACCTCGTGTTCGGACGGCAAGGCACCGTGATGGCTCAGCCGTTCGATCCGGCGAGCGGCGTCGTCAGCGGCGAACCTGTCGCCGTTGCCGAGCGCGTGCAGACGGTAGCGATTCCCGAGGGCGGCTCGATGACGCTCTTCTCGGTCTCCAACGCGGGCGTGCTCGTGTATGAAGGCGCCGTCGAGGAGCCCGGCGGCACACCCGTGTGGGTCGATCGCGATGGGCGCGAGCTGGGCCCGGTCAACCCGGCGCTCGGCACGGTCGAGTTCCCGCGCTTCTCGCCCGACGGCCGGCGCCTCGCGCTGATCGTCAACCGCGACCTGTGGGTGGACGATCTGCAAGGGCGCCCGCCGATCCGGCTCACGTTCGACGGCGCCACGTCGCGTCACTACACGCCGCTCTGGACGAACGACGGCCGGCGGATCGTGTACGAAACCGTGTCGCCCTCGCCGTTGCGTTCGATTGCCGCCGACGCGAGCAGCACGGCCGCCGACGACCTCACGCTGCCCGGCCACTTTCATCCGGTCGGCTGGTCGCCGAGCGGCACCGAGCTGCTGGCCGTCGAAATCAGTCCGCCCGACACGAACGTCGTCTCCTTCGCGCTCGCGACGAACGCCCGCACCCGGCCGACGCCGGTGGTCGAGACGCCGGGCAACGATGGCGGGGCCGGTGCCGCGCTCTCTCCCGACGGGCGATGGCTGGCGTACGCGTCGAATGCGACGGGCCGTCAGGAAGTGTGGGTCCGGCCCTATCCCGGGCCGGGTGCCCCGGTGCGCGTGTCGCCCAGCGGCGGCGACGAACCGGTGTGGTCGCGCGACGGCCGCGAGCTGTTCTACCTGGAAGTGAACAAAATGATGGCCGTGAGCGTCTCGCTCGGCGCGAATGCCGAACGCGCCGGTGAGTTCCGCTACAAGCCGCCAGTTCAACTGTACGAAGCCAGCTATCTGCGCGGCGGCCAGCCGCCGACCTACGACGTGAGCCCCGATGGCCGGTTCGTGCGATTGAAAGCGCCGGTCGGCGAGGAGCCCGGCAATCAGCCGCTCGGCGTCGTCGTCAACTGGCTGGAGGGCGTCGCGCGGTGAGGTGATCCCGGGCGTGGACGAGGCGCCGCGGTCACGAGCGCTCCGGCTCGCCTGGCGTCATCTCACGCCTGCGGCGGCTCAGCAGCAGCGGCCTCTCGCGAACCTGGCCTTCAGGCGCTCGTCGCAGAAGCGGCGCCATTCGTCCGGGCTGTGCGCGGTCCGGTGCGCCGCGAGATGCCGCTCGTACGCGCGCTCGTCCGACAGCTCGCGACACAGATCGACGACGAGCCGCGCCGCCTGGCGGGCCGGCCCGCCGACGAAGCGGCGCAGCGCGCTCCGCGCGCTCACAGCTCCTCCGGCTCGAGTTGCGAGGGCACGAAGGGCGCCTCGCTGGTCGTGCGCCGCAGCGTTCCGCGCAGCACGCCCGCCCAGATTCGGACCGAGTCGGCCGCAATCACGACGACCAGCACGGCGAAGAGCGCGCAGACGGCCGCGTCCAACCGCGCGTTGAAGATCAGCGCGCGCGTCGCGGCGATGCGGTCGGCGGCCACGCGGCCGCCGTCGAGCGCCTGCTGGAGCTCGGCCGCCTGCGCGAGAAAGCCGAGCGCGGACATCGGCGACAGCACCTTCTGCCAGGCGGCGGTGAGCGTGGCGGCCAGCAGCCAGGCGAGCGGCACGCACGTCACCCACATGTAGCGCGCGCCGTGCATGCGGACGAGGATCGTCGTCGCCACGCAGAGCGCCGTCGCGGCGAGCAGTTGGTTGGCGATCCCGAAGAGAGGCCAGAGCGAGTTGATCCCGCCGAGCGGATCGAGCACCCCTTGAACGAGGAAGTAGCCCCAGGCGAGCACGACGAGCGCGCTCGAGACGAGCACGCTCGGCATCCAGCTCGTCCGAGCGAACGGGGCGTACACGTGCCCGAGCAGATCCTGCAGCATGAAGCGCCCGACGCGCGTGCCGGCGTCGATGATCGTGAGGATGAAGAGCGCTTCGAACATGATGGCGAAGTGGTACCAGAACCCGACGAGCGCGGCGCCGCCGATGCTCGACGAGAAGATGTGCGCCATGCCGAGCGCGAGCGAGGGCGCGCCGCCGGTGCGCGCGAAGAGCGTGGCCTCGCCGACGCCGGCCGCCAGCGCGGACATCTGATCGGCCGTCACCGGGAATCCCCAGGAGGAGATCGTCGCCACCGCCGCAGCCGGCGTGGCGCCGACGACGCCGGCCGGCGCGTTCACGGCGAAGTACACGCCAGGCTCCATCACGCAGGCGGCGATCATCGCCATGACGGCGACGAAGCTCTCGAGCGCCATGCCGCCATAGCCGACGGGCCACGCGTGCCACTCGCGCGCAATCAGCTTCGGCGTGGTGCCGGACGCGATCAGCGCATGGAAGCCCGAGATCGCCCCGCACGCGATCGTGATGAAGGCAAACGGAAAGATCTTCCCCTTGAACACCGGCCCCGTGCCGTCCACGAACTGCGTCAGCGCGGGCATCTCGAGATCCGGCCGCACCCAGAGAATGCCCAGGCCGAGCAGCAGGACGACGCCGAGCTTCACGAACGTGCTGAGGTAGTCGCGCGGCGCGAGCAGCAGCCAGACCGGCAGCGCGCTCGCGAGGAAGCCGTAGCCGATCACCAGCCACGCGAGCGTCATGCCGCTCAAGGTGAAGACGGGCGCGAGCGACGGTGAGGCCGCCACCGCCTGGCCGCCCACGATGCTCGCGACGACCAGCACGAAGCCGATCAACGAGCACTCGAGCACGCGGCCCGGACGCCAGTACCGCAGGTACACGCCCATGAACACGGCGATCGGCATCGTCGCCGCGATCGTGAACGTGCCCCAGGCGCTGTCGCGCAGCGCGTTGACCACGACGAGGCTGACGACGGCGAGCAGGATGATCATGATGAGCAGCACGGTGACGAGCGCCGTGACGCCGCCGATCGCGCCGATCTCCTCCTTCGCCATCTGCCCGAGCGACTTGCCGTCACGCCGCATCGAGGCGAACAGGATCACGAAGTCCTGCACGCAGCCAGCCAGCACCGCGCCGACGATGATCCACAGCGTGCCGGGCAGATAGCCGAACTGGGCCGCGAGCGTCGGGCCGACGAGCGGGCCGGGCCCGGCGATCGCCGCGAAGTGATGGCCGAACACGATCCACTTGTTGGTGGGCTCGAAGTCGTGCCCGTTGCGAAGCCGCTCGGCCGGCGTGGCGCGCCGATCGTCGAGCGCCATCACCCGCGCGGCGATCCATTTCGCGTAGAAGCGGTAGCCGATGGCGTAGCAGCCGACGGACGCCACGACGAGCCACATGCTGTTGACCGGCTCGCCGCGGTCGAGCGCGATGCCCGCCAGCGCGAACGCGGTGAGCACCGCGACGCCGATCCAGATCAGATGACGCAGAACACGAGGCATGGCGGGGTGCTGAACACGGGTCTCAGCCGAGGGGCCTGATCCGCAGGTTCCTGAACTCGACCAGCGAGTCGTGCCCCAGCAGGCCGATGTGGCCCGCGCGCCGCGCGAGACCCGGATGCTTCGCGAGCACGGCCGGCTCGCGGACGATGTCGAGATCCGCGTCCACGACGATCGCGCCGTTGAGCGTCACCCGGATCCGGCGTCCGTCCGCGCGGATCTCTTCGCTGTTCCACTCGCCCGCCGGCTTCAGGAATCCGGTGCGCGCGGGGATGACATCGTAGATCGATCCGTGGTGCTGCTCGGGGCGGATGACGCCCTTGTACATGGGATGGCCGTCGTCCAGTATCTGGATCTCCATGCCTTCGGACGACGACGTCCCTTCGTAGGGCGCGCGGATGCCGATGCCGCTGTTCCCGCCGGGCTCGGTGCGGAACTCGAAGCGGAGCACGAAGTCCGCGTATGCCTTCTCGGTGAAGAGATTGCCGCCGCCGTTCTTCGGGCAGACGATCGTGCCATCCTTCACGACGTAGCCGGGCCCGCGTCCGTTCACGAGCCGCCAGCCGGCGAGCGTCCGCCCGTCGAAGATCGGCGTGAAGCCGGCCTCGTCGCCGGCCGGTTCCTGCCCCCGGACGGCGGTGGCGCTCACGGCGAGCGCGGCAACGAGCCACACGCGCCAGCCTCCGATCGGCACGGTCAGTTCTCCTCGGACAGCCGGCGCGCCACGTCCATCGCGTGCTCGGGCGTGCTGGACGTGCCCATCTCGGTGTCCAGGTAGCCGCGGTAGTTCAAGCGCCGAAGCTCCTTGAAGACGAAGGGATAGTGGATTTCGCCGGTGCC
The DNA here is from genome assembly GCA_020853395.1 of Acidobacteriota bacterium. Classification (NCBI taxonomy): domain Bacteria; kingdom Pseudomonadati; phylum Acidobacteriota; species Acidobacteriota bacterium. The sequence continues at coordinate 44,512 of JADYYY010000020.1, read as the reverse complement.
AGGCTCGAGCCGGCCGGGGTTGTCGCCGATCTGGACGATCTTGATCAACGGCTCCTGCAACCCTCGGCGCAGGTTCTCCACGAGATTCCCTTCGGTCCGCTGCAAGTGGTAGAGATCGAAACAGACCTTGACGTTCGGGTGGCCCACGTCGCGGATCACCGGATAGCACTCGGCGGTGCGATCCAGCGCGCGGCGCCGCTCCTTCGGTCCGACGCTCAAGGGCTCGACCGTGATCGTCACGCCAGCCGCGGCCGCCAGGTCGCCGGCGCGCTTCAAGCCATCCACGATGCCGGTGCGCTGCGTCTCCCACGAGACGTCGGCCTGCAGCTCCCCGACGAAGCTGATCAGGTCGGGCGTGCCGAACTGGCGTGCGATGGCGATACGCTCGCGGAACTCGCCGAGCAACGCGTCGGCCGCTCCCGGTCGGGTGAACCCGGTGGTCCCACCGGCGGTGCCCGTCCCGACGAGGCTGACGCACGTCAGCCCTGTCTCCTTCTGCGCCTTCAGCATCGCGGCACGCTCGGCCTCGTCGGCGCTCCAGAAGCTGTACGCCTTGAAGCCGCGATCCGCGATGAACCGGATGCGGTCGGCTCTCGTGAGCCGCGTGGCGCGGAACATGATCTCGATGTTGATCGACAACGTGTAGGGCGGCGGCACCACGGCCGCCGGCGTGGCGCGGTCGAGGCGGTCAAGGCTGACGAGCGCGACGGGCGCGAGCGCGCTCGCGCGCAACAGATCACGCCGGCTCACTTCGGTGCGAGTGTCACGACTGGGCATCGCGCTCCTCCTTGCCTCTTCGCCTCGGGGCTTCGGGGCCACGGGCCTCGTCTCGCGTAAGCGGTTTCGGCCATCGTAAACCCGCGCCGGCCTCGCGGGTTCTCTCGCCTTGCCTCCACGTGGCACCTGACTTGCGCACAGGCTGCGCGGAGGGTCTATGCGAGTGTGTCTCCTCACGTGCGCCGTCGTCGCCACCAGCATCCTGGGCGGCGCGTGCAGCAAGGCCAAGTCGCCGACGGAACCGTCGGCGAACGCGGTCGTCGTTCACGTCATCCGAGAGAACGGCGCGCAGTCGTTCAATCCGAATCCGGCGGCCGCCGGCGGCAAGCCGGTCGTGTTCAAGAACGACGACACGGTCACGCACCGCGTCGTGCTGAACGACGGATCGATCGACACGGGCGACATCGCGCCGGGCGCGACGAGCACCGAGGTCACGATGCCGTCCGACGGCACGAACTATCACTGCTCGATCCACCCGTCGATGATCGGCAGCGTGAGCGCCGCCTCCGGCGCGCCACCTCCGGAGTGCACGGGACTCTACTGTGAATGAGGCCGCGAGGGTCTGCCGCCCCGGCGTGCGACTCCGCGGCGACACGCCGTGAGCAGTGCAGACCCTCGATGGCGGCCGCTCACTTGCTCAGCAGCACCTGCGTGCCGTATGCGTTGGCGACGGCGATGTCGGGCTTGCCGTCCTTGTTGAGGTCGGCGACCTCGAACGCGGAGCCCACGCCTCCCCGGTTGTGCAGGAGCTCCGGGACGAACTCGGCGCCGCCGGGTGCCTTCGCGTTCCGCACCGTTCGATAGACGTAGATCGCCGCGGGGCCGTAGGGATCCGGGCCGTTGTACGTCTCGAGGTGCGACCAGTAGCGCTTGCCGACGACGAAGTCGGGGATCTTGTCGCCGGTCATGTCGACGAACCGCGCCGCGTGCGCCTCCGAGAACACGACGTTGCCGGCGTTCTTCGTGGAGTAGTCGGTCGCGATGTCGTGCTTCTCGAACGTCCGGCTGCCGTCGGCCGCTTTCTTCTGTTCGTACCAGGCCAACCCCCAGCCGTGCACGCTCAGGCTCGCGACGACGTCGGTGAGCCCGTCGCCGTTGACGTCGAAGACGCCCATCTCGGTGGACGCCGTCCCGAAGGAGTAGGGATGGAACGCCCATGGCTTGACGGTGGCGCCGCCGGCCGGCTGCTCGTACCAGCCGCTGATCGTCACGATGTCGGCCTTGCCGTCGCCGTTCACGTCGCCGACGCCGCCGAGCCCGTGGATGTTGCCTCGCTGGCCCGCCGGCGCGACGTTGTGCACGATCCACGGTTGCGCCGGATCCGGCCCCGGCTTCGCGAACGCGTAGCCGTCCGCCACCGCGAAGATGAACTCCGGCGTGCTGTCGCCGTCGACGTCCTTCATCAGCACGCTCTCGGAGATCGGCGTCGCCATCACGGTCGTGTGACTCCAGCGCCGCGGCTCGCCCTTCGGGTTGACGTACAGATCGATGGGCCGCGTGCCCAGCTTGCGATCCCAGCCGGAAGCGAGGACGTCGGGGTAGCCGTCACCGGTGAAGTCGTGGGTGAAGTTCACCATGTCCGGGGCGTACTCGGTGGCCGGGTTGTAGACCCGATCCATCCGGTAGATCCGGCGCATCGTGAAGTTCGGCCCGAAGTAGACGAACGGGCCCGAGATGATGTCCATGGCGCCGTCGCGATTGACGTCCGAGGCGACGGCGGACCAGCCGTAGTACAGCTCGCTCAGCCGCTTGATCGTGAACCGGCTGTTCACGACCTCGTCCGGCAGCTCCACGACGTTGACGTCCTTCCACGCGACGTCCTTGTAGCGGACCTCGCCCGTGCCTCCCACGTAGAGCGCGACCGGTCCGAACGTGCCGGTCTCCTGATCGGCGAACACGCCGCCCGCGCCCGGCCACGTGCGCACGGTCTCGTTCCAGATGTTGATCTTGACGGGGTTCCAGTCGCCCGGCGCGAGCTTCGCGGCGGCGGCCGCCGTCGCGGCCGGTGAACCAGCCGCCGGCGCCGTGCCGATCCGCACGCGGTTCGTCTCCCGTCCCTGCGCGTCGAGCGTCACGCGATAGGACACGTGATCGCCATCCGCGAACGATACGTAGACGCCGCGCATCCCACCATCCGCGGTCTTCTCCGCGCGCAGCAGCACGCCCGTCCGGCTACCGGCATCGCCACGCAGGTTCGCGAAGAACTGGAGATCCTGAAAGGCCTTGTCCATGACCAGCCAGCCGCCGGCATCGCCCTTGGCACGGCCGACGAGCTCGCCGTTCTCCGCCCGCCAGTCAGCCTGGCCGAGAACCCGCCACCCGGTCAGCGACGACCCGGTGAACTTCGCGTCCGGCACGAAGTCCGGCGGATCGGCTGCCCACACGCCGGCGGCAGCGGCGACGATCGCCACGGCCGACACCATCACCGACCGTTTCCATCTCTTCTGCATTCCGTCCTCCTCGCGCTCGAAGGCCGCAGCTTACTCCACACCAGGTCCACCGGCGCAGCGAGCTTCACAAAATCCCGCGCCCGGTCCTACCATCCAGACTGTGTCCGAGACACGACTCTCCGGCCGCTGGCGTGACGCCCTCACGCTCTGCGGCCTCGCGGCGCTCGCGGCGCTCGTCTACGCGAAGACGCTCTTCCCCGACATCGGCGGGGGCGGCGACTCCGTCAAGTTCCAGTACTTGGGGAAGATGTTGGGCACGGCCCATCCACCGGGATACCCGCTCTACGTCCTGCTCGGGCACGTGTTCAGTTGGCTGCCCGTCGGCTCGGTCGCCTACCGCGCCAACCTGATGTCCGCCGTCTTCGGCGTCGTGGCTGCGCTCGCGGTGTACCTGGCTGTACGGGAAATCGGCGCCACGAGAGCGGCGGCGGCCGCCGCCGCGCTGGGACTGGCCTTCGGGCGGGCGTTCTGGGCGAAGGCAGTGGTCGCGGAGGTCTACACGCTGGCGGGCGCGCTGACGGCGCTGTCGCTCTGGACGGTGCTGCGATGGGCGACGCTCCGGACGGATCGCTGGCTCTACGCCAGCGTGGCGTTCGCCTCGCTCGCGTTCGGCAACCATCTGTCGATCCTGTTCGTCGTGCCGTCGCTCGTCGCATTCGTCCTGCTGACCGACTGGCGGCGGGTACTGCGGCCCCGCGTCATGGCGGCGGTCGCGGCGATCGTGCTCGCGGGCGCCGCGCAGTACGGCTACGTGTGGTTGCGAACCGCGCAGGGCGCCGTCGCACTCGAGGCGACTGCGCGTTCGTTCCGCGAACTGGTGGACGTCGTGACCGCGCGGCGCTTCGCCGCGGACATGTTCCACTACACCGCCGGCGAGGTCGTGCACGACCGTGTACCCGAATCGCTCGCCTCGCTCTGGCGCGAGCTCGGATGGACGGGCGCCCCGCTGGCGGCGATCGGCCTCGTGTGGCTGGGCCGCCGGCGGCCGTCGGCGTTCGTGCTCCTCGCTGGCGCCCTGACGGGCGTCGTGCTGCTCGTGCTGAACGTGTTCGGCGACATGGAGGGGTTCCTCACGCCGGCGTACGTCGCAGCGTGGATAGCCGCTGGCGCCGGCGCGCACGCGCTCGCCGGGGGCGTGCGGGCGTCGCGCAACGCGCTCTCGCGCGGCGGGACCCGCGGCACGTCCCTCGCGGCAGCCGCCATCCTCGTCCTCGTCGCCGCGGTGCAGTTGCGCGCCAACTACGCCGCCAACGACCACCACCGGCGTGACTTCGAACGCCGCTTCCTGACCGCACTGTTCGATCGGCTTCCGACAGGGGCTGGGATCCTGCAGGAGGGATACGCCATCGATCAGTTGGTGCTCTACAAGCTGTACGCCGAAGACGATGCCCTCACCCGCACGATCAGCATGGTGCCGCGCGACCCCGAGCGCGCGGCAGCCTTCGCGGGCGACGGCCATCCGATCGTCGCGTTCGACTCGGGCGCCGCGCTGCTCGCCGATCACGGCTTCACGCTTCAGCCGGTCGCGCTCGACGAGCCTTTGTACATGGTGCTGCGCTCGCTGCCGGCCGGAACGGTCGTCGCGATCGCGGCCCGGCCCGGCGCCGCCTTCGGCTTCGGGCCCGACGATGCGGCGAGCCTGGCCACGCTCGGGATCGAGGCCACGTTCTACGGCGCCGAGCGCCGCGGACTCGTCGCCATCGGCGTCGCGGGCGCGGCATCCGGAGCCCTCGAGCAGCTCGCGCCCGAGAATGCGGACGTGGCGGTCGAATCGGGTGTTCCGATCGGGGGCACCGGGCACCCAGCGCCGCTGGCGGTTCGCGCGAGCCTGTCGGCCGACGCCGCGGCGATTGCCGTCGGCGGAGAAGAGCGCGCGCGCGTGCGCGACGGGCTCGCGCTCGTCATCATCGCGGCGGGCGGACGGGCCGTGTCCGCGGCTCGCATCGACGCCACCCGCGCCGTCCGCGTGCCCGTCGACACCTCGGACCTGCCGGTGTTCCGCGCGACCACGTTCGGCCGGTGCGTGTCGATCGGCAATCAGGGCTGGACGGACGTGTCACGGGCCGCCGCGACGACCATCGTGTTGCGGGTGGACAACTACCGGCCGTTCGACAGCACCGCGACGCTCTACGTCGCCGGCGACCGCGACCTCGCGCCGGCGCGGGCCGGCACGGCTGGCGCGGGGACGCCGATCGTGACGATCGATCGGTTCAGCGAGTCGGCGGCCGATCGCGCACGCCTCGCCGCCGCGCTGGCGCGCGATGGCGTGCTGCCGGCGCCGGCGCTCCTGGCCGCGCCATTCGCCGCACGCCTCGCGGTGGCCGTCAACGACGACGGCCAGTCGTCTGCGACGAGCTTCACGTTGGCCGCGCCGCCGGCGAGCGCCGTCGCCCGCGCCCAGGTCGATCTGAACAACCCGCGGCGGGCGACGGTTTGCGGATCCACGCCAATCGGCGCGGGATCCGCGGGCTCGGCTGCGCCGGCGTCGTCGCCTTGAACGCCGCCCGCTGCAGCCAGGCCCTCGAACGCGCCTATCCGATGCGCACCGGCCGCTGCTCCTGCGCCGACCGATATGCTGCGAGGCACACGTTGAACGCCGTCCGCGCGTCCTGGATCGAGACCGGCGGCGGGCCGCCGGTCTCGAGGCTGTCGACCAGCACGTTCAGAGGGAATGGGACGGACGGTCCGTAGCTCGGCCGCGAGTGCCGCTCGAACACCCAGTCGCTCGCGCCGGCCGCCAGCACGGCGCGCCCCGGCTCGCGAAACCACTGGTCGATGATCTCGCCGCGGCTGCCCACGAGCTCCAGGCGCACGACGCTGTTGTGCTTGGGCGACGGCGCCGTCACGCGCGGCGCCGTGATGGTCCACGAGGCCTCGAGCGTCGCGATTCGGCCGTCGGCGAACGTGAGCGTGGCCAGCCCCCAGTCCTCCACGCCGATCTCCCTGTGCACGAGGTTGGCCGTGCGGGCCTGCACCTCGACGACCGGCGATCCGGCCAGCCACGTCATGAAATCGATCTGGTAGATGCCCTCGTCGATGAGCGCACCGCCGGGGACGTGCCGCGGATCGGCGAACCAGCCCGGCGTGCCCGAGTTGTACCAGTCCTCGGCGATGGACCAGCGGCTCGTCTGGTGCATCACGAGCAGCTCGCCGATGTCGCCGCGATCGACGCGCGCCTTGAGCTCCGCGCCCTGGAGCCGCATGATGCCCTGGAACGGCAGGCACGACACGCCGGCCGCGTCGACGGCCGCGACCATCGCATCGGCTTCCGCCATCGTCATGGCCATCGGCTTGCCGAGCACCATGTGCTTGCCTCCCCTGGCGGCCGCGATCGTCATCTCCGCCATGGCCGACACCGGCGGCGCGATGTGCACGATGTCGACCTGCTCGCGATCGAGCAGCTCCTGGTAGTCCTGATATCCCTTCACGCCGAACGTCGACGTGAACGCGTCGAGCTGGCCCTTGTGCTCCCACGCCGCCGCCACGAGCTCCGCCTTCGGGTACTCACGCAGCGCCCGCGCCAGCCCGTACGCCGAGTACCAGTGTCCCAACCCGAGAATCGCCACTCTCCACCGACGTGCCATCGTGTCTGACCCTTCTCCTCGTCGCTGAACGTCCGGTCGTCCGTCGATCGACGACCCGCCGGCACTTTACCATCACGATCCGGCCGATCGGGCTGCCTCTCGCCTTGTCTCTCCGTCTCGTCAGGTGCTTAAATCCTCCAGGTTGGCGATGGGCAGACAAGGAGCAGCATGATGAGTCGCACGTGGTTTGCCGTCGCGATGGCGGTCGTGGCGCTGTCGGCCTCGAGCACGGCGCAAGGGCCGCATTCGGACACGACCAAGGTCTTCAACGGCACCAGCTTGACCGGCTGGCGGCCGCAGGGCGGCGCGCAGTGGCGGGTGGCCAGCGGCGAGATCGTCGGATCGGCCACGGCCACGCCCGGCACGCTCGTGCTCGACAAGAGCTACCAGGACGCGATCCTGCGGTTCGCCTTCCAGTGTGCCGGCTGCGATGCGGGTGTGCTCCTGCGCAACGCGCCGGCGCCCGGCGGCGCGCCGGGCACGACGAGCGCGATCTACGTGGCCCTCTCCGGTCCCGACGCGATGACTGCCTCGCGGGTCACGCTGGACGCACAGGGCAAGGAGCTCAACCGGCAGCCGTTCTACGAGTGGTCGGGCCGGCAGAACCCGACCGGCATGCAACTGCGCGTGATCGACGGCGGCGGCGGCTGGAAGGACGTGCGGCTCATGGTCCGCGCCAATGCTGGAACGATGCCGCCACCGGGAAGCGGATCGAATCCGGCGACGTCCTCCGCGCCGCCCGGGCCCGACGAGCCGTCGCGCTTCGGCCCGCCGGCGTTCCGGCTGAACGCGGGCGACATCCGGATCAAGGACGTGCTGCTGACCGACCTGCTCCGTCCGGCGGCCGGCGTGGCGCCGGAGGTGACGGCGGCCAATTTCAGGCGCGTGCAACTCACCGATCGCTTCTACGCGGAGGGCGTCTCGGCCGGCGACGTCAACCACGACGGCATCGTCGACGTGGCGAGCGGCCCGTACGCCTACATCGGCCCGAACTTCACGCGCGCGATCGAGATCTATCCGCCGCAGACCTACCCCATCGCCAACCAGACGATGGCCGGACAGTACACGGACAACTTCCTCAGCTACGTGCACGACTTCGACGGCGACGGCTGGGGCGACTACCTGAAGGTCAACTTCGACGGCGCGTTCCTCTACATGAACCCGAAGGGCGAGTCGCGCCACTGGCCCGTGACGCAGGTGACCGATCCGATCTCCGCCGAGACGACGCAGTTCGCCGACGTCGACGGCGACGGCAAGCCTGAGCTGCTGCTCTCGATGGGCAGCGGCCCCGGGCGCGTCGTCGGCTACGCGAAGCCGGGCGCGGACCCGGCGCAGAAGTGGACGTTCGTCGCCGTGTCAGAGAAGGGGGACTGGGGCGGGCACGGATACGGCGTCGGCGACGTCAACGGCGACGGCCGCATGGACATCATCCAGGGGAGCGGCTGGTGGGAACAGCCGGCGGCGAACGCGGCGCAGGGCGGCTGGAAGTTCTCGGCGGTGCCGTTCGGCCGCGGCACCGATCCGTTCGTCCGCGGCGCGGACATGTACGCCTACGACCTCAACGGCGACAAGCTCAACGACGTCATCACCAGCCTGTTCGCCCACGGACCCGGCCTGGTCTGGTACGAGCAGCAGCGATCGCCGCAGGGAGCGATCTCCTGGAAGATGCACGTGATCATGGACGGCCCCGAGACGCCCGCGGCTCAGCGCGCGAGCTGGGAGATCAGCGACAAGTCGATCGCGTTCACCGAGCTGCACGCGATCGAGCTCGTCGACATGGACGGCGACGGCCTGAAGGACATCGTCACGGGCAAGCGCTGGCTGTCGCACGGCCTCGAGTACCCCGAGAACGATCGCGACGATCCGCCGGTCGTCGCATGGTTCAGGACCGTGCGCAGGCCCGGCGGCGCCATGTCGTTCGTGCCGCAGATCATCAACAACTACGCGGGCATCGGCACGCAGATCGAAGTCGCGGACGTCAACGGCGACAAACGGCCGGACGTGCTCACCGCGGCACGCAAGGGCGTCTACGCGTTCCTGAACCTGAAGTAGCTCCCGGGTCCGGTGCGAGCGAAGGCTGCGGCAAGGACGCCGGGATCTCCTGGTCGCAACGGCGCTCTCTCGACCGCCGCGGCGCGCTCTTCGCGCACGCGTGCCGGACGGAGCCGCCTGGTGCGGCATCCATGCCTATTCGTCTTTCCACAGCGCGGTCATCGCCGTGAACGTGAACGCCAGCATCACGAGGAACGCGATGCGCACCATGTTCCATTCGAGCCGGACGTCCCTCTCCTGGTGATAGATGTCCTGCAGCGCCATCGCCGCGAGCACGAGCGCGACGATCGCGACGGCGCCCAACGACAGCGCGACGCGGCGGAGCGACCTTGTGGTCATGACGCGGACCTCCCTCGTCCTCGACAATCAGGAACAACCCGACGCGCGATCGGATTGCCGACGGCCCGTTCGAGCAACGCCGGCGTCAGCGAAGAGTCTCGCCGCTCAGCGGATCCCGCGGCGCGACGCGGTTCGCCTCCCAGGCCTCGAGACGCTCGACGACGAGCATGACGCCGTACATCCGGGCCCAATGGCCGGGATAGGTGCAGAGATAGACGTACTCGCCCGGCGCCTTCGGCGCCACGAAGTTGAGCCGCGCGGTCTCCCCCTCCCACACGAGCGGCGTCGCGGCGATCACCGACGGGCTGTCGGGCACGAACGGCTTCGCGGCGGGATCGGCCGGCATCGACATCGCGCCGCCGGCCGTGCCGATCTCCTGCAGCGTGCCGGGCCGGCCGACGACCACGTTGTGCGGCATCGCGTCGGGATTGAAGAGCACGATCTGCACGCGTGCGCCGGCCTCGACGACGAACCAGCTCTGGGTGAAGCGCATCTGCTCGGGCACGGTCTCGATCCGCACGACGCGGATGCCCAGCGCGGCGAGGTCGCGGCCGATCGCCGTGCGCCGATCGGCCGGCAGTGCGGCCGCGAGGCGCTCGCCGAGCTGGAGCGCGTCGATGGCGGCCGGCGACGTGCGTTGTGACGGCGGCCGTCCGCCGAGACTGGCGACGATGGCGTGCGCGACGGCGAGCACCTCGTCCTGCGGCCACACGTCCAGCGGAATCTGCTGCAAGGCGCCGACGGCGGCCGCCGACACCGCTTCGTCTCCCGCACGTCTGAACTCGCGGAGCACGGCCTCCACCGCCGCCCGCTCGCGCGCCACGGCCCCGAGCGCCGACACCGCCGCTGCCCGGACGCTGGGTTCGAGCGCATCGTCCTCGAGCACGGCGGCGATCGCCTGCGCGAGCTCCGGCTGCAGCGCGCCGCCGCGCGCGCTGCGCACCACGAGCGGAACGGCGCCGAGCAGGTCGGCCAGCCGATCGCGCGATGCGGCCGCCTGCGGCCAGATCCGCGCGGCCGTCCCTTCGATCTGGAGCAACACGGCATACGCGGCGCGCCGCGAGGCTCCCGGCGCGTCGGACGCGTCGGCCGCCGCCTCGAACGCCGCGCGCTCCGCGCGCAGCGCGTCGATCGGCTCGTCGAGCAGGATGCCGGCGAGCCGCGCCACGGCCACGTCGTCCGTGCCCGGAACCATCCCAAGGGCACGCAGCAGCACCTGCGGCCGCGACGCACCGTCCATCGCGACGAGCACGTCGAGCGCCTCGTCGCGGTACTGCTTCGCGAGCCCCGTCCGCGTCAGCAACGCGTAGTACACGAGCCGGTAACGCGGATCGGCAGGACGGCGCGCTGTCGTCGCGAGCTCGTCGTTGGTCAGGCGGCGAAGCTGGTACTCGACGGCGCGCGGCGACAGATCGAGCAGGATGCGCGGCGGCCCGGCTGGATTCGCCGGCGGCGCCTGCGCGGCCGCCAGCGCCGCGACGCCGCAGACCAGCACGAATGCCCAGGCCACGGTGATGGGACGCCGGCGGCGGCCATTGCGTCTCATCGGATGAACGGCCTCAGCGTCGTCATCGCCTGGTCGAGCGTGTAGGACAGGAAGCGGTCCTGCGGCAGGTCCAGCGAGGCGAGCGCGACCTCGGCCGCTTCGGTCGTGGTGAAGAACGACGCCGCCCGCACCGCCTCGAGCCGCACGGCCGGATGCGGGTCGCGCGCCAGGCCGCGCAGCAGCGCGAGCGCGTCGGGCACGCGGTCGCGCCAGTAGCAGAGCACGCGCGTGGCCGCCGCGCGCGCGAGCGGCTCGGGTGATCGCAGCATCCTGCCGAGCAGCGCCTGGTCCACGCGGTTGTGCCACTGCTGCACCCAGAGCGCTTCCATCATGTGGTGCTCGTGTCGCGGATCGGCCGGATCGAGGCGCGCGGTCCATGCGCGCAGGGCCTCGAGCACCGCCGCCGTGTCGCGGCCGCCGAGCTCGATCCTCGTGCGGTACCGCACGCCGTCTTCCGGGGACTTCAGCAGTTCGAGCAGCGCGGGAATCGGCTCGCCCGCAATCCTCGGCGGCGTGAGCAGCGGCCGGCCCGTGGCCGTCACGCGGTAGACGCGGCCGTGGGAGTGGTCGCGCGACGTGTCGCGCAGGTTGTGCTGCATGTGCCCGATGATGGGGTTGTACCAGTCCAGGAAGTACAGCGCGCCGTCGGGACCGACCTCGGCATCCACCGGACGGAAGTTCTCGTCGGCGGACTGGAGGATCGGCTCCGCTTCGGTGATCTTCAGCCCGGCGCCGTCCTCGCTGATCCGGTAGCTCAGCAGCCCGCGGAAACCGATCGCGTTCAGCACGACGAAGTTCCCCTGCAGCGGCTCCGGGAAGTGCCGGCTCGAGAGCAGCGCCGTTCCGCCGACGGGCCGCACCCGCACGTCGCCCGGTTTCGGCGCCGCCTTCGTCTCCATCGCGGGGTAGTACTTCTTCGTGGAGAACGACGGGCCGTAGTACGGCTGGCCGCCGGTCGCGTCCGTGATGATGTCGCGCCCCCAGGCGTCGAACACGTGGCCGTGCGGGTTCGGGAAGTTGAACGGCACGTAGGTCTCGACCTTCCACGTCCGCGGCTCGTAGCGATACACGCCGCCGTCGGCCTGGCGCAGCACCGGGCCCCACGGCGTCTCGACCTGCGTGCGATGGAAGATGCCCTCGCGCAGATACAGCGCGCCGCCCGGATCGAACGTGAAGCTGTTGAGCGCGTGATGCGTGTCGGCGGTATCGAACCCGTGCAGCAGGATCGTCTTCTCGTCGTAGCGATCGTCGCCGTTCGTGTCCCTCAGCAGCACCACGTTCGGCGCCTGGGCGACGATGACGCCGTTGCCGTAGAACTCGAAGCCCGTGGGGTTGTTCAGGTCGCCGGCGAAGACCGTCCGCTTGTCGGCGCGCCCATCGCCATCGGTGTCCTCGAGGATGAGGAGCGCGTCGTCCATCGGCGCCTTCGGCTGCCACTGCGGGTAGTTCTTCCACGCCGCGACCCAGAGCCGGCCCTTCGTGTCGAATGCCATCTGGACCGGGTTGGCCAGCTCCGGGAACTCCGCCTCGGACGCGAACAGGTTGACCGCGAGCCCGACGCCGAGCGTCATCTGCCGAATGCCCTCCTCGCCCGACAACATCGGCGGAAGGTCGGGCATGTTCGTCTTGGCGTCGATGAACGCCGGCGTCTCGCGATCGTCGACCTGCAGGTCCGAGCCGCGGGCGACCGCCCACACGCGCCGATCGCGGTTGCGCGTCATCACGTCGAGCACCGGGAGCTCGCGCTGCAGCACCTCGTAGTTCGACGGCAGGACGTCGTTCTTCGCCTCGGCCGTCAGGTTCTGCGGATCGACGTTTCGCGGCGTGCCCTTGACGAACGTCAGGAACGCGCGCTCGCCGTACGTGGAGTACCCGTTCGTCACGCGGTAACGGTGGAACCAGTAGAAGTCTTTCTCGACGACGGCCTGGCGCACGCGCTCGAGCGTCTCGGGCGAGACCGTCGGCCGGGGCCCGAACAGCGCGCGATCGATGACGGCGGCGATCTGGCGGTTGCCTTCCGCCGTCAGGTGGATCCCCTGAAGCGTCAGCGGGCGCGCAGCCGTCGCGTAGAGCGCCTGGCTCGGAGCGAACAGGTCGACGAACGTGACCTGCTTCGAGGCCGCCACCTCCCGCATCGCCTGCGTGTAGCGCGCCAGCCTGGCGTTGTTCTCACGGCCGTCCGGCAGGTCGGGATTGCGCACGTCCTCGTGCGCGATCGGCGAGAACACGACGACGCGCGGCGCGGACTGGCCGTTGTACTTCTGCGCGAGCGTGTGATCGAGCCATTCGGCGAGGTCGGTCCTGAACCGGAGCAGGCCCTCCTCTCCCCCGTACGATTCGTTGTAGCCGAAGAAGGCGAAGATGACGTCCGCCCGGGTGTTGATGCCCTCGAACCGGTTCTCCTGGTAGCCGCCGATCGGTGCGGGGTTCGCGCCGAGCCACTCGTCGGGCGTGCCGAAGTTCAACGATCGCAGCCGCGTCGCCACCTCGTCGCCGCTGAACCCGAGGTTGCGGAACACGAGCTCGTGCGCGGGGAATCGCGTCTGGATCGTCGCTTCGAGCCAGCCGTCGTACTGGAACCGTTCCGCGAGCGTGTTGCCGACGATCGCGATGTGCTCGCGAGGGTGAAGCGTGAAGGCCGGCGCCGGACTCTGTGCCGAAAGGACGGACCAGCCCGCCGCAACGGCCGCGGCGGTGACGAAGACGCGGAGCGATCGCAGAAAGGTCGACATCGCTGCTCCGGCCTACTTCGGAATCGCCGACTCCCACCCCGCCATGTCGGCCGGCCTGACGCCCTTCACGAACCCGCCGAAGCTGTAGGACGACGGGTGAAACGGGCCGACGAACCCGACGTCGCTGTCGGGGCGAATGGCCCCGTCGAGGCCGACGGCCCAGAGCGCCGCGTTGACGAGCATGCGGCGGAACCCTTCGTTCGACAAATCCTCCGACGCGCCGTGCGTCGTCGTGAACACGCGGCCCGTCGCGCCGGACGTGCCGCGGTACGTGCGGGTCCATGCGACCGGCAACTGGTCCTTGTCGGGCGCCGCCGGCGCGTCGGGCGTCATCCCGTCGAGCACCTGGCCGCGCGCGAGCACGACGCTGTCCGGCATCGGATCGGCGGTGTAGCCACCCGATTGCACCCACACGTCCTTCACGCCGCGCAGGATCGGGTGTGACGCCCTGTCGGGCGCGAGCACCAAGCGCGAGCTCTGCTTGTGATTGGCGCCGTAGTGCGACACCCACGTCTCGCCGAGCACCTGTCGGCCGAAGCCGCCCTCGTAGCCTGGCACGCCCTTCCAGGAGAACTTCGCGAACGGCGCATCGGGCCGCTGGATCTGAAACGCGTGCGTCGCCGTGCGCAGGCCCATCACCGGCTTGCCTCGACCGAGGTAGTCCACGATGTGCTGCATCTCGACGTCCGGAAAATCCTGGAAGCGCAGGAAGACGATCAGCAGGTCGGCGGTTCTGAGCGCCTCGAGGCCGGCGATGTTCGAACTGCCGGGCTCGATGAACCCGGTCTTGGGATCGGTCGTGAAGAAGACGCTGCAGGTGAATCCGAACCGCCGCGCCAGGATCCGCGCGAGTGCCGGCATCGTCTCCTCGCTGCGGTACTCGTGGTCCCCGGCGAGCAGCACGATGTGCCTGCCGGCGCCGGGCCCCTGATCGCCCTTGTAGACGACGAGGTGGGGATTCTGCGCCCAGGCGGGCATCGCGAGGAGCAGGCTCCCGCACAGCATTGCGAGCCGTCGCGCAATCGCCGGCATGGATCCTCCTGTGGAGCGGATACTAGCAGGCTACGACCGCCGATCGACAACGGTCAGTCCACGCGCTGCGCTGTCGTGGTGCTGACCACTTCCCGCACGACCGATTGCGGCCGCTGGTTGACCGTGAGGAACAGGCGGCCGAGGTACTCGCCGATCAGCCCGAGCACGGCGAGCTGCGTCCCGGAGAAGATGAGCAGCGCCGACATGAGCAGGCCGAACCCGTAGCCCGGGCCGCGATCGTGCCACCACAGCCAGACGATCACCGCGAGGGCGGAGAGCCCGAGCAGACCCAGCACCGTGCCGGCCAGCGTCGCCACGCGCAGCGGCAGCACCGAGAAGTTGATCCAGGCGCTGAGCCAGAGCCGAATCAGCCGCCGCAGAGTGTACGTGCTCTGGCCGGCGCGGCGCGGATCATGGCGCACGGTGATGGATCCAATCCGCTGGGTCACCTGCAGCAGCAGGCCGTCGATGTACGGATACGGCCCGTGATAGCCCACCACTTGCGATGCGGCGAACGCGCTGACACAGCGGAAGCTCGACAGGTAGAACCCCGGCGGCTTGTCGAGCGCCACGTCGGTGACGCGGTTGGTGATCCAGCTCCCGAAGTTCCGGAATCGCGAGTGCCGTTTCTCGACGTAGTGGCCGTACACGACGTCGAGCCCTTCGGCCCTCGCGTGCTGCCAGAGCCTCGCGGCTTCCGCCGGCGGATTCTGGCCGTCGTCGTCCAGGTTCACGAGGTAGGCGCCGCGCGCATGACGCCAGCCCGTCAGCACCGCGTTGTGCTCGCCGAAGTTCCGCGCGTGCTCGACGAGCGTGATCGGCACGCGCGCCCGGCGGACGAGGTCTCGGCAGACGTCGCTCGTCCGATCCGTGCTGCCGTCGTTGACGAGCACGATCTCGTGGCCGCCTTCGATGACGAGCGACTCGATTTCGCGCACGACGTCGGCGATGGTCTCGGCGCTGAAGTACAGCGGGATGACGAACGACAGCGCGACGCTCATCGCCGGAGCGCGCCGCCAGAGCCGGGTACGGGCGCGCCGGCGCGGACGAGACCCTGCGCCTCGAGATCCGCCCAGAGCGCGTCCGGAATCGGCGCGCGAAGGAGCGCCGCGTTGGCCCGCACCTGCGCCGCAGCGTTCGCACCCGGGATGACGCTCTTGACCACCGGATGGCCGAGCACGAACTGGAGCGCGGCCTCCTTCAGCCCGACGCCGTGGGCGCGGCACACGCGCTCGATCCGTTCGACGCGCGCCAGCACGTCCGGCGGCGCGGGACTGTAGTTGTAGTGCGCGCCCTGCACCGCCCCGGTCGCGAGGATGCCCGAGTTGAACGGCCCGCCGACGATGACGCCGATGTCGCGGGCCTCGCAGAGGGGTAGAAACGACGCGAGCGCGTCCTGCTCGAGGAGCGTGTATCGGCCGGCGAGCAGGAACACGTCGAAGTCGCCGCGGTGGGCGAGCGCCTCGCAGATCTCCCACTCGTTGACGCCGGCGCCGAACGCTGCGATCGCGCCCGACGCGCGCAAGGCTTCGAGCGCGCGGTAGCCGCCCCGCGAGAACAGCTCGTCGATGCGCGCGTCGGCGGCCGCGCGCGAGCCGTGCGTGAAGACGTCCACGTCGTGGACGAAGAGGATGTCGATCCGGTCGAGCCGCAGCCGCCGGAGGCTGTCCTCGTACGAACGCATGACGCCGTCGTACGAGTAGTCGTAGTCGAACGTCCGCTGCGGCGTGTCGTGGAACTGCCCGCGCGGCACCTCGCCGGGCGCGCACTCGCGCAGCAGGCGGCCGACCTTGGTCGACAGCACGAACTCGTCGCGCGGCTTGACGGCGAGCAGGCGCGAGAAGCGCTCTTCGGAGAGCCCGTATCCGTACAACGGCGCCGTGTCGAACAGGCGCAGGCCCTCCGCCCACGCCGCCTCGAGCGTGGCGCGCGCGTCCTCCTCCGCCACCGGCGCGTAGAGGTTGCCGAGCGGCGCGCCGCCGAACCCGAGGACGGTCAGCGGCAGCCGCGTGGTCCGGGTCCGCAAGCTGCGGCGCGGCAAGGGCGACGTCGGCACCATCGGCGGCGTCAGTCTACACGGAACGTCACAGGGTGAGCCGGTGCCACGCGTCCGACAACCGTCACGCGGCACCTCGCGCCGCTGGCTCACACTGACCCGAGGCGTACGAATCCGCGGCGACCGACGTCGGTTCCCCTCAAGTTCCGGCGGGCTCGGCCGATTGCCCGGACGGCCACTGCACCATGCGGATCTTCACCCGAGACACGCCAGCCGCTTCCGCCCCTCCGCCGGCCGCGACGACACCGCCGTTCGCCAGGGTCATGGTCGGACGCCAGCCCATCTTCGATCGACAGCGGCGCGTGTTCGGCTATGAGCTCGTGTGCCGGCCATCGGCGCTCGACGCGGCCGAGATGAGCCGAGACGAGACCGTGGCCCGGGTGATCACCGAGGGCGTGCTGGCGCTCGGCCTGCAGCGGCTCACCGGCGGCCGGCGGGCCTTCATCGAGGTGACACCGGCGTTTCTCGTCCACGACGTGATCAAGGCGCTGCCCCCGGCGAGCGTGGTGCTGCAGGTGGCAGCCGACCCGTCCCTGACCAACGACACGGTCGAGGCCTGCCGGGTCTTGAAACAGAGCGGGTACGCCGTCGCCCTGAGCCGGTTCGTCCCGGGAGACGCGGCGTTCGCGCTGCTCGCGCTCGCTGATTTCGTGAAGACCGACTTCCTGTCGGTCGACGCGAAGTACGGACAGGCGGCCATTGCGGCGAGCCAGCACTTCGCGCGGCCGTCGCTCGTCGCGACCAAGGTGGAATCGGCCGACGTCTTCGACCGGGCGGTGCGCGAAGGCTACCACCACATCCAGGGCTTCTTCTTCGAGCGGCCGGCGATCTCCGAGATACGGCCGATCCCGCGCGGCCAGGTCGGTTACCTGCGGCTCCTCCAGGCGCTCAACGATCCGAACCTGTCGGTCGCCGGCCTCGAGGACCTGATCAAGCACGACGCGTCGCTCTGCTTCCGGCTGCTGCAGACGGTGAACTCCGCGGCCTGGGCGCAGTCGCGCGAGGTCACGACGCTGCGGCAAGCGCTGCTGCTCGTGGGCCGCGACACCATGCGGCGCTGGGCGTCGCTCTGGATCCTCGCGGGGCTCGGTTCCGACGATCGTCAGGAGCTCGTGCACATGGCGAGCATTCGCGGGCGCCTGTGCGAGCTGCTCATGGCGCGCCAGGCCGGTCCCGATTCCGAAGGCGAAGGGTTTCTGCTCGGGATGTGCTCGTGTCTCGACGCTATCCTCGAGCAGCCGATGAGCGCGGTCCTGGAAGCCCTGCCGCTCTCACCGCAGATCAGCGCCGCCCTGCTCGGCCGCGAGAACCCCGCCCGCAACCTGCTCGATACCGTCATGGCCTACGAGCGCGGCGACTGGGACATGTGCCTGCGGCTCGCGGCCGTCGCCGGCCTGCAGCCGTCCTGGCTGCCGGCGGCCCATGCGGACGCGCTCGGATGGGCCGAGCAGTTGGTGCGCCCGGCGGCGAAGAAGACGGCCTGAGGCCTGACCCCGATCCGGGCGATCCCGGCGCCGGAGCCGATATGATCGAGGCGTGCACATCACGATGATCAAGAAGCGGCTGGCGGACGGCTCCGACTGCCGCAAGTGCGTCGAGGCGACCGCGCTGCTCCAGGCGCGCGGACTCTCGGATCGGATCGACGAGATCGTCTGGGCCGACGAAGGCCACGCGGACAGCCCCGGCATGCGATTGGCCGCCCGGCTCGATGTCGATCGCGCGCCCTTCTTCATCGTCCGCGACGACAACGGCGAGCACGTCTACACGAGCGTGCTCGTGCTGATTCGCGATCGGCTCCAGCCGGTAGCGCCCGCGGCGGCCCGATCGGCGCCCGCGGCCGTCGCCGCGGCGACGATCGACGTGGACGACATCGGCGGCATCTAGCGATGCAGCCCGCACTCCTTCTTGGTTTCCTCTTCCCACCACCAGCGCCCTTCGCGTTCGTGCTGGCCCGGATGCACGGCGCGGGTGCAGGGTTCGCACCCGATTGAGATGAAGCCGCGTTCGTGCAGCGGATTGAAGGGCACGTCGTGTTCGCGGATGTAGGCCCAGACCTGCCGCGACGTCCATTGGCTGAGCGGGTTGAACTTCACGAGCGGCCGGTCCGGCGTGCTGAACGCCGGGTCGACCTGCACGACCGGAACCTCGGCGCGCGTGCCGGGGCTCTGGTCGCGCCGCTGGCCGGTCATCCACGCCGCGAGCGGGGCGAGCGCGCGGGCGAGCGGCTCCACCTTGCGGATCCCGCAGCACTCCTTGTGCCCGTCCTCGTAGAACGAGAACAGCCCCTTGGCGCGGACGAGCGCCTGCACGCGATCCGGCTGCGGGAAGTAGACGTCGATGGGGATGCCGTAGTGCGTGCGGACCTTCTCGATGAAGCGGTACGTTTCGCCGTGCAACCGGCCCGTGTCGAGTGAGAACACGCGGAACGGATAGCCGGTGCGCGCCGCCATCTCGATCAACGCCACGTCCTCGGCGCCGCTGAACGACAGCCCGAGATCGGGAGAGTACTCCCGCAACGCCAGCGCGACGATCTGCTGGGGGTCGTGCGCGCCGTACTCGGCCGCGATGGCCGGAATCGCCGTGACGTCGAGCATCGCCTCTCTACTCTACCGGCGCGGTGAGATCGTTGCCAAACGCTGGCACCTCGTGCGCCGCCAGCGCGCACCCGCCTTGCCCGCCGCCCACCGGGGCGGTAGGCTTACGTCAACGCAATCCCTGCGCCCCAGCAGGGAGTGATTTGGCGGCCATCCCCGGCTCACCGTCCGGCGCCCGGCTGCCGGACTGGAGATGGCCACATGGCCGACACACGAACTCGTTCATACCTGCGCCGGCGGCTGCTCGGCGCCGCGGGCATCGCGGCGCTCGCCGCCGCGCTCGTCGCCCCGGTTCTCGGTCAGCAGGGCCGCCGCGAATGGCGCGACTACGCCGGCGGCCCGGACAGCTCGCGGTTCATGCCGCTCGAACAGATCACCAAGGCCAACGTCGGCCGGCTCGACGTCGCCTGGGCATACCCACACGCCGAGACGCTGTTCAACCCGATCGTCGCGCGCGGCATCATCTACACGCGCGCGCGCAACAGCTCGCTCGTCGCGCTCGACGCCGCCACGGGCAAGGAGCTCTGGATCCACGACGGGCTCCAGGGCATGACGACGCGCGGCATCAACTACTGGGAAAGCCGCGACGGCCGCGACCGGCGGCTGATCTTCAGCATCAACGACTATCTGCAGGAGATCGACGCGCGGACCGGCAAGTCCATCCGCACGTTCGGCACCGACGGCGTCGTCGACCTGCGCGAGGGCCTCGACCGCGATCCGACGACCGTCGGCCGAATCCAGTCCGGCACCCCAGGCCGCGTGTTCGAGAACCTGATTCTGCTCGGCTCGGCCACGGGCGAGGGCTATTTCTCGCCCCCTGGCGACGTGCGTGCCTACGACGTCGTCACCGGCCGAAAGGTCTGGCAGTTCCACACGGTGCCGCGACCGGGCGAGTTCGGCTACGAGACCTGGCCGAAGGACGCCTGGAAGTACATCGGCGGCACGAACACCTGGGGCGAGCTCTCGATCGACGCCGCACGCGGCATCGCCTACTTCCCGACCGGCTCGCCGACGTTCGACTACTACGGCGCGGATCGCGTGGGCCAGAACCTGTTCGCCAACTGCCTCATCGCGCTCGACGCGCGGACGGGCAAGCGCCTCTGGCACTTCCAGAACGTGCACCACGACCTCTGGGACTTCGACAACGTCTCGGCGCCGCAGTTGACGACCATCCGCAAGGACGGCCGCAGCATCGACGTCGTCGCGATGGCGGGCAAGACCGGGTACCTGTACGTGTTCGACCGCGTCACCGGCGCGCCGATCTGGCCGATCGAGGAGAAGCCGGTGCCGACGAAGACGGACGTGCCGGGCGAGGTGCTGTGGCCGACGCAGCCGATTCCGACGACGCCGCCCCCGTTCGGCCGGCAGACGTTCACCGCCGACGACATCAATCCGCACGTCCTGACCCCGGCCGAGCGCGAGCAGTACCGGGAGCGGGTGCGCAAGGCGCGCAACGACGGTCCGTTCACGCCGATCGGCTTCAGCGAAGTGATCCACATGCCGGGCAATCACGGCGGATCGAACTTCGGCAGCACCTCGGCGAACCCGAACGACGGCACGGTCTACGTGACGAACTACAACGTGCCCGCGATCATGCGGCTGCTGAGGCCGGGCGAAGAGCCCCCGATGCGCGGCGGCGGGGCGGGCCCGGCCGCCGGCCCGGGCCTGGCCGTGTACCAGCAGAACTGCCAGGTCTGCCACGGCCCGGACCGCGCGGGCGTGGCCGCGATTCCGCCGCTCGTGGGCATCACGTCGCGCCTCTCGCAAGCCGAGCTGCGCAACACCATCCAGAACGGGCGCGGCCAGATGCCGCCGTTCCATCAGCTCAGCGCCACCGATCTCGATGCGCTGCTCGCGTTCCTCACCACGGCCGACAGCGGACGTGGCGGCGGCGCCGGTTTCGGACGATCCGCCGGCCCGGCGCCGTCGTTCCCTCCCGGACCGACCGTCGAGAGCGGCCCCGCGCGCGTCCGCGAGGGTGGCCGCGCCGGCGGCGGCTTCTCCTTGTCGGGCGCCGGCGGCTATCCGCCCGATGTCGACGCGCCCGAGAACCGGCTCGTGATGGAGAGCTACGGCCTCTACCCCGACATCATCAGCCCGCCGTACACGACGCTCACGGCGTACGACCTGAACAAGGGCACGATCAAGTGGCAGATCGGCCTCGGCGACGACTTGCGGCTCGTCTCGCAGGGCATCACCGGCACCGGCAGCGCGCAGGGCATTTTGGTGAAGGGCTCGGTCATTCCCACAGCGACGGGCCTGCTGTTCGTGAACACGACCGATCGCAAGCTGCGCGTCTACGACGCCGACACCGGCAAGCCGCTGTGGGAGTTCTCGCTCGGCGCGTACTCGAGCGGCTCGCCGTCCATGTTCGAGCTCAACGGGCGGCAGTACGTCCTGGTGACGGCCTCGGAAGCCGGCATGCGTGGCGCCGGCGCCCCAGACCCACGAATCCCGCCGGCGAAAGGCCCGACCGGCCTCATCGCGCTCGCGTTGCCCGGAAAGTAAAGTAAGGACGCGAGCGAGCGGGAACGAGCCGGCGGCGCGAAGTGGGGGCCCAGCAGCCCCCGCGAGCGCCGCTCGATTTCGCCTCGTGCGCTCTCGATCGCTTGCGCGCCCGGGCAGCGGCGATGGAGAGGGCGCTGCCGAACAGCAGCAGGGTCGCCGGCTCGGGGACCGCCGCGGGATCCGGGGCGGCGGCCGCCAGGTAGCTGTTGCCGCTGGCCGTCGTGTAGGTGAAGTCGCCGACCGGCGTCACGAGGAAGCGGAGCGCATGTGACGCGTCGACCGAGTAGTCGGCGCTGGCGTCTGCGGTAGCAGAACCACTGAATGGGGCGACGGAGGCGGCCAGGGACGCGGCGAGCGTCAATTCTTCGCCGATGAATCCCGTGAACAGGGCCGTTGGGTTGTTGACGTCTTGGTTGTTACACGTGGCGTCCGTCACGAGAACCTGGCCCGCGTTACCGTGGCTGTTGCTACCGTCGATGCTGGCGGTCGCCAAGGCCTTCGAACTGCACGGGCCTGGAGCTCCGTTTTCTGAAAGCGTGCGTGTGAAAAGCAGTTCCACGGCGAGTTGGACGGCCGTTCCGGGTGCCAGAGAGGCGGACTGCAACAGCAGCGTGTCGAAGAAGCCAGCGGTGCCGTTCGCCGCGGAGTTCCCGCCCGTCGTGGCGTACGCGCGCAGGGCGCCGTCGGTGACCGATGCCCACGCCGAGCCGTCGGCGAGCGAAGCCTTTTCCGGCCCCAGCGTATCCGTGGAAAACACCAACTGTGAATCGCTGACCGATTCGCCGGAAGGGAACGTCGTGACGCCTGCAAAGACGCTGGAATAGAAGATCGGCGAGGCGTCCGCCGATCCGTGCAGCGCAACGACAGCCAGAGCGATTACAGCCAGACGTGTGGTCGACATGTCTCCTCCAGAACGGGCGGGCCTCACGTCGTGCAACATCGAATCCAATGCGTCGTCCCCTTGCCTGATCGGAAATAACTAGGCCAGCGCTCTCGGCGCCTCGCCGCTACACGGATCGTCGGCGTCGGCCCCGGCCGGGACGGTCCTTGAGAATGCTCTCCACGCCTTCGGCCTCGAATCGCCGGCGCCACAGGTCCACCGTGTGCCGCGTCGTCAGCAGGACGCGCGCAACCTCACGAGCCGACATCCCGTCCACGAGCAGCAGCAGGATGCGGCTGCGCCGGACGATGCGGTACTCGGCGGTGCGCTGTCGCGCCCACCGCTCCAACGTGTCGCGCGCCTCGCGCATCAGCACGAGACGTCCGCGACGTCCAGTGGCCAAGACAATTCCCATCACGGTCGTCGCCCGGCGAGCCAAGGCGGCGACGACGTCCAATGGCAGGACGACTTCCTTCGTCCTGCCGTGGTTCGTTACGTGTCGGAGATCATCGAGCTGACGATGCCAGCGGTGGCGAGATCGCCACAACCCTCAAATAGGGCGGGAGCGGCGGGGTTCGAGCCGGTAGGCGTACGGGCCGCGCCGGTCGACGCGGTCAGCGCAAGGTCAGTCGCGGGTGGCCGCGACGACGAGCGCGACCAATTCGGCCTGTCGATGGGTGTTCGTCTTCTCGAACACCCGCTTCAGGGTCGTGCGGATGGTCTGGTGCGACAGATTCAACCGTGCCGCCGCTTCGTTGACGTCGTGGCCGCTCACCAGGAGGTGAACGAGCCGCAGTTCCGACGACGTGAACCCGAACAAGGCACGGAGCACGTCGTCGTTCACGCGAGCGGCAGCTTCCGGGTCGACCACGATCACCATGGCTGCGGCGGCATCGGCACCAGGCACCTCGGGACGCCGGGATGACAACGGGGCAACGACGACCGTGAGGGGGCGGCTTCCGGACGGACGCCCAAGGACGAGCAGACCGCCGGCTCCGAGGGCGGTACGGGCAGAAGTCCCGGCGGCCTCCTGAATCAGCGACCGAAGGCGCGCCGTATCGCTGGACGCCGCCGCCTCGAGCTCACGTCCGTCGACGACGAGGCCGTCGCGCGCAGCGAGGAGGCGATTGGCGGCGCCGTTCATATAGGTCACGCGTCCGCTGCCGTCGACGAGCATCACCGCGTGCCTGCCGTGGTCGACGACCGACGCGACATCGCGCGACGCGGCTTCGCTTTCGGCGAGCCGGCGCTGCAACTGCAGGCTGCGCTGCAGGTGCGGCAGCAGCGCGTGCAGGAACGCGGCCTCTTGCGTGGCGAACGCGCGCTGCCGGTCGGCTCGGGTGATGGTGAGGACGGTGAGGTTGCGCGGGCCCGTTTCGACGAACCCGACGACGCACCGGCCGATGTCGTACGGTCGCCCGAAACCGTCGTAGAAGTCCGTGCGAGTGAATGCCGAGTGCGGCACGAGCTCGTCCCCCAGCACGACGGTCGGCTCGGCGATCGCCCGAACGCGCGGGCTGCGTCCCCAGGGGTCGCGCGCGCCCCAGTGCTCGTTGTAGACGCGGAACGCTTCGGGGTCGCCAAGCGTGGAGAGCGCCACCGATCGCTGTTGGGCCGGCGTGACCGACACGAAGTGAGCGGAGCTGCCGCTGACGGCGTCGCGCAGACGCTCGAGGCACTGGAGCCAGGCGTTCGGATCACCCGCGGCGTCGTACACCGCGTCGAGCACCTCGAAGAAGATCGCGATGTCCATAGCCCCCCTGCATCGCACGCACAGCGAACGGTGTTCGGGACGCGGACCGGACGCGTCGCCTCGATTAGATCACTGGCGATGCGCTCAACACGTGCAGCACGAGCTCGGCCTGGCGGTGCGTACCGGTCTTCTCGAAAATCGTCTTCAGGCGGCTTCTGGCGGTCTCTCGCTGGAGACCGAGCTGCGTCCCTGCCTGCTGCAGCGTGCAGCCCTCGACGAGCAACCGCGTCAGCTTCACTTCGGCCGGCGTGAGGCCGAACATGGCCTGCAGCGTCGCGTGATCGGGGATCGCCATCCGCTCCGGATCCTTCACGAACACGATCGCCGCGGTCGATTCGATGCCCGGGAAGGGCGTGCGCTGGCGCGTGACCGGGCTCACGAGGACGATCCAGGGCCGCCGTCCTGAATGGCGGTCGACGGTCACGACGCCGGTCGCGCATCCCGATCCGCTGGACGTGCTCAACGCGCCCGAGATCGCGGCCCGCAGCCGCGTGCGGTCCGCCATGTTCGACGCCCACAGTTCGCGCCGCTCCACGCTCAGGCCGTCATGCCGGGTCAGCAGGCGCGAGGCCGCGTCTGTCATGAACGTGATGCGTCCGGATGCATCGAGGAACAGCACGGCACGCGCCGATCGGTCGAGCACCACGGCCAGATTGTGGGCAGCAGCCCGGGATTCGACGAGCCGCCGGTGCAGTTGCAGGGCGCGCTGAACGTGCGGAACGAGCGCGTTGAGGAGCGTCACCTCGGCGCCGGCGAACGGCTCCTGCCGTTCGCTTCGTGAGATGGACAGCACCGAGGCCGCTGCGGGGCTGGCCTCGATGACCCCGCCGATGATTCGCACCAGGTCGTAGTGCCTGGCGAAGTCGGCGTAGAACGCCGTGCGCTGCAATTGCGTGTGGTCGACGAGCGAGTCTCCGACCGTGACGGCTCCCGATCCGAGCTGCGCGTGCTTCGGGCTGTAGGCCCAGGCGTCGAAGGCAGACCAGTACTCCTGGTATTGCGTCAGGGCTCCGCGATCGGCGCCGGCGGTGGCCGCCATGTCGCCGTGGCGCGACTGCAGATCGTGCGAAATCAGGTGGGCGGTCGATCCGTGGAGGGAGGCCCGCAGGCGGTCGAGGAATGTGCTCCACCCGTCCACGCTTCCGGGTGCGGCGTAGAGCTGCTGAATCAGCCCGAACAGGTGACTCCCAGGATCCATGCAACCACCCGAGTCATCCGGCCATCGTCGATGTCGAACGGAGTGGGCGAATCTTAACTGATCTTCAGGCGAACAGCGCGAACGACTTGAGGAGGGTCTGGTAGACGCCCCAGAGCAGCGGGATGCTCACGAACACCCACGCCACGGCGAGCCGCGCGGAGGACGTGGGCGTGCCCGCCTCGAGCGGCACGGCGCTCGCAACCGAGCCGCCACGCGATGCCGGCGCCTTCTGCGGCAGGGGGCCTTTGTAGTGATGGCGCTCGTGGACCGGGCGCGTGAGCAGGTTGCAGACGAATCCCACCGCGAGCACGACGACCATGATGTAGATGGCCATCGAGTACGCGTCGGCCTTGGCCACGCCGCGCTGCAGTTGGTAGTCGCGGATGTAGGTGACGATCGACGGGCCGAGCACGCCGGCCGTGGACCAGGCCGTGAGCAGACGGCCGTGGATGGCCCCTACCTGCATCGTCCCGAACAGATCGCGCAGGTACGCCGGGATCGTCGAGAAGCCGCCGCCGTACATGCTCAGGATGACGCAGAAGGTGGCGACGAAGAACACGAGGTTGCCCGCGCTCGCGAACGACGGCACGAGGTAGTACAGCAGCATGCCGAGGCCGAGGTAGATCATGTAGACGGTCTTGCGTCCGACGAGGTCCGAGAGCGACGACCAGAAGAAGCGGCCGGCCAGGTTGAACAGGCTCAGCAAGCCGACGAACCCGGCAGCGGCCGCCGCCGTGACGCGGCCGGGGAACGACTCCTGGATGAGCGGCGAGGCCTGCGCGAGGATGCCGATGCCCGCCGTCACGTTCATGCACAGCACACCCCAGAGCAGCCAGAACTGCGGCGTGCGGATGGCCTCGTCGGCCGTGACGTTCGCGGTCGTGATCAGCCGGTTCGTGGCGGCCTTCGGCACGAACCCGGCCGGCGTCCATCCATCGGGCGGCACGCGCACGTTGAAGACGCCGAACATCATCAACGCGAAGTACACGAGCCCCATCGTGACGAACGTCTCCCACACGCCGACCGACGCGGGCGACGCGTAGGCGCGCATCAGGATCTCCGCGAGGGGCGAGCCGATCATCGCGCCGCCGCCGAAGCCCATGATCGCCATGCCGGTCGCCATCCCCGGGCGATCCGGGAACCACTTGATCAGCGTGGACACCGGCGAGATGTAGCCGAGGCCCAGGCCGATGCCGCCGAGCACGCCATAGCCGAGGTAGACCAGCCAGATGACGTGCAGCGAGACGCCGACGCTCGACACGAGGAACCCGCCCGAGAAGCAGCACGCCGACGCGAACATCGCCTTGCGCGGCCCCACACGTTCGACCCACGTGCCGAACACGGCGGCGCTCAGGCCCAGGAAGACGATCGCAATGTTGAAGATCCAGACCGTCGTCGTCAGCGGCCAGTCGCCAGGTGCCGGCGCCGTGATGCCGAGGAGCCGGTTCATCGGAAGGTTGAAGACCGACAGCGCGTACGCCTGGCCGATGCACAGATGGATGGCCAGGGCCGACGGGGGCACGAGCCAGCGGCTGTAGCCCGCTGGCGCCACGGTGTGAGCACGATCGAGAAACGAGAGAGCCGCCATGTTTTTCGGGGACAGACGCTAGCACGAAACGGCGGCCCCCCGCAGGCACCCGCGGACAGAGCCCACGCCCGCTGCGGCGCGCCTTGACGCTGCCGTGCCGCTGTGCTTAAGTCCACTCACCGTTCATACACACTTGGCGGCAGCAAGCGGACCCGTTCCCAAGGAGGCTTCGTTCTTGGACGCAGCCGACGACGCCGCGAACATCACGCAACTGCTCCACGCCTGGCAGACCGGCAGCGAAGAGGCCTTCGGCCGGCTGGTGCCGATGATCTACGAGGAGCTGCGGGTGATCGCCGCTCGGCAGCTCTCGCGCGAATGGCGTCACGACCGTCTGAACGTGACGGCGGTCGTCAGCGAAGCCTACGTGCGGCTCCTGCAGCAACAGCAGGTCGACTGGCAGAACCGCGGGCACTTCTTCGCGATTGCCGCGCGGCTGATGCGGCGGATCCTCATCGATCACGGCCGGCTCCTGACCCGGCAGAAGCGCGGAGGCGTCGAGCTGCCGCTCGCGCTCGACGAAGCGTCGGCCGTGGCGACCGACAATCCCACGGATGCCGTGGACGCGCTGGATCTGGACCGCGCCCTGTCCAAGCTCGAATCGTTCGATCCAGGTCAGGCCCGCATGATCGAGCTTCGTTTCTTCGGCGGGTTGACCATCGAAGAGACCGCCGCGGCGCTCGGGATCTCGCCTGCCACGGTCAAGCGGGAATGGGCAGTGGCCAAGGGGTGGCTGTACGGGGAGCTGACCGGCGCGCGCGGACCGGACTCGGCCTGAGCCCGGGACCGAAGCGATGACGCGTACCGGGATGTGATCCGGTGCCGGATGGCCGCGTCATGATTCCCGCCGACTGGTCCAGGATCAAGCACCTCGTTGCCGAGGCGCTCGCGCGGCCGATCATCGAGCGGCAGCACTACCTCGAAACACAGACCAGCGACGAGGACGTGCGTCGCGAAGCCGCCTCACTGCTCGCCGCGGCGGAAGCCGCGACGGACCTGTACACGGACCCGGCCGTCCTCGTCAGCGGCGCGCGGTCTTTCGTCGACGCCCTCACGGACGGGGCGTTCGCGGACCGGGCGCAAGATCCGGTCGTCGTGGAGGCGAGCGGA
Source organism: Acidobacteriota bacterium (assembly GCA_020853395.1). Lineage (NCBI taxonomy): Bacteria > Pseudomonadati > Acidobacteriota > Acidobacteriota bacterium. Next base: position 16,316 of record JADYYY010000020.1, on the reverse strand, counting down.
CCGCGGCCACAGCGCGAGTTCCGCGGAACCGGCCGATACGCCGTCCGCCGCCTGATCGGCGCCGGCGGCATGGGCGTCGTCTACGAGGTCGAGGATCGGCTGCGTCGTCAGCCCGTTGCCCTGAAAGTGCTTCACCGCGCCGACGGCGCGGCCCTGCTCCAGTTCAAGCGGGAGTTCCGCAGCCTCGCCGATCTCGCTCACCCGAACCTCGTTTCCTTGTACGACCTCGTGGTCGACGACGAGCGCTGCTTCTTCACGATGGAGCTCGTCGAAGGCGTGAGCGTCGATGTCCACGTGCGCGGTGCCGGAGCACCCGACCACACGAGAGCCCGTCACGTGTTCGGGCAACTGGTCCGCGCCGTCGAGGAGCTCCACCGACACGGCACGCTCCATGGGGACGTCAAGCCGTCCAACGTGTTGGTGACGCCTGAGGGTCGCGTGGTTCTGGTCGACTTCGGCCTCGCGTCGCGGCCCGGTCCAGATCGTGAACGGCACGAGGGCGGTGTCGCCGGTACGCCCGCGTACGTCTCTCCCGAACAGTGCCTCGGCGCCGTCGCGACGCAGGCGAGCGATTGGTATGGCGTGGGCGCGACGCTCTATCACGCGCTGACGGGGCACGCGCCCTTCGAGGGCCCGGTGTTCGACGTCCTGCGCCGCAAGATCGCGGCAATGCCGCCGGCCGTGCTGACCGTGGCACCGGGCGCTCCGCAGGATCTGAGCGACGTCTGCATGGCACTGCTCGAGACGGACCCCACGGCACGCATCACCGGATCCGACGCGCTCGCACGCCTTGGCCTCGGCAACACCGATCCGCGCGCCGCGACGCCCACCGCACCGCCGTTCGTCGGCCGCGCGAGTGAGCTCGCGATGCTGAGCCGCGCGTTCGACCAGGCCGCCACCGGCTGCCCGGTGCTGGTCTGCGTGCACGGTCCGGCAGGCATCGGGAAGAGCGCGCTCCTGCAGCACTTCTTCGACTCCACGGCCGCTCTTCGAGATGCCATCGTCCTGCGCAGTCGATGCCACGCACACGAGTCGGTCGCCTACAAAGGCCTCGACGGCCTTGTCGACAGCCTCAGCCGGCACATCCGGACGGTGCCGTTGGCTGATCACGCGGCGCGAGCCCTTGCACGGCTGTTTCCGGTGTTCAGGAACGTCGACGACGTGCCGGCCGATGACGACACCGACCCGGTCATGCTCCAGCAGCAGGCCTTTGCGGCGCTTCGCGACCTGCTGAGCCGGCTCACCGCGCGCGCGCCGGTCGTCGCGGCGATCGACGACTTCCATTGGGCCGACGCCGATAGCGCCGCGATCCTGACGACGCTGCTGCGACCACCCGCTCCGCCGCCCTTTCTGCTGCTTCTCGCGTTCCGCACGGACGAGGTGGATGCCAAGCCCTTTCTGCGCGCGTTGATCGACCCGGTCGATCCCGTTCAGAAGGCCGTGATCACGCTTGCGCCCATGACGGCGGACGAATGCGCTCGGATGATCGACGCGCACGCGCGGTCGGCCGGCGTCTCGGCGGACGAGCGCGACCGAATCGCCCGCGAAGCGGCGGGCAACCCGTACCTCGTCGAGGAACTGACGCGCGCGATTGGCGCCGGCCGTGCCGCGCGCGGGCGGCCGGGGCTTGGCGCGATGCTGCAGCAACGCCTGTCGGCCCTGCCGCCCGGGTGCCGTCCGTTCGTCGAAACGCTGGCCGTCTGCGGAAGGCCGATGCCGGCCGCACGCGTCTTCGAAGCCTGCGGGCTGACGGGCGACGAACGCCCTCTCGTGGCGCGACTGTGCGCCACGCACTTTCTCCGCACCAGCCGATCGTCGGACCACGTCGAGCTGTACCACGACCGGATCCGGGAAACGTTGTTGGGCGCGACCAGCCCGGCAGCCGTTCGAGCGATCCATGCTCGCGTCGCGAACGTCTTGCTCGCCCACGGCGACGACGAGCCCGAGGCGCTCTTCGACCACTGGCGGGGAGCTGGGGAACTGTCGGCAGCCGCCGCCTGCGCCGCGGCCGCCGCGACACGAGCCGGGCAGGTCCTCGCATTCGACCGCGCGGCGAGTTTCTTCCGCTCCGCGCTCGAGTTGCAGCCGGACGCGAGCGATCGCACGGCGTGGCGCATCGGCCTCGCCCGCTCGCTCGAACATGCGGGCCGGCCCGCTGAGGCGGCGGAGGCCTATCTCGAGGCCGCGACCGAAACCTCCGGGATCCAGCAGGTCGAGTGGAAACGCAAGGGAGCCGAACAGTTGCTGATGGGCGGCCATATCGATCGTGGCCTCGCCATCATCGACTCGGTGCTGCCTGCCGTGGGCCTCAGGCAACCCCGCGGGCCGCGGGCCGCCGTTGGACTGCTCCTGCTCCGGCGCGCCAGGCTGGCGTGGCGCGGGCTCGAGTTCGAGCCCCGCGATCCGAACGCGGTCACGAGAGCGGAGCTCCTCCGCATCGATACGTGCTGGGCCATCTCCACGGGGCTGATGCTCGTCGACACGCTGCGCGCGGCATCGTTTCACGTCGGCCACCTGCGGCTGGCGCTCGACACGGGCGAACCCTACCGGGTGGCGCGTGCTCTCGCGCTCGAGGCCTGCTTCTCAGCAGCCTCCGGCAGCCGGGCCGGCATGGCACGCTCGGAAGCATTCGCCCAGCGCGCACGCCGGCTCGCCGATCGTCTGCATCATCCCCACGTGATCGCCCTGTCATGGCTCACCGCCGGCATCGCGCGGTTCGTCCGCTCCGACTGGACGACGGCCACCGATCTCTGCGAGCGGGCCCTGACTCTGCTTCGCCAGCAGGGCACCGGCGCCGTGTGGGAATCGACGCTCGCGCAGAACTTCTTCCTCGGAGCCCTCATGTTCCGGGGCCAGATACGGCGCGTCACGACCTGGCTGCCCGATCTGCTTCGCTCGGCGCGGGAGCGGGGAAACCTCTACTTCGAAGTCGAAATCAGCGCCCGGATGAGCCTCGCGTGGCTCGCGAAGGATCGCCCGGACGAGGGGGAGCGGCAGGCGGACGAGGCGATCGCCCGCTGGTCGGCCGCCGGGTTCTACCGGCAGCACTACAACCATGTGATCGCGCGGGTGCAAGCGGCGCTGTACCGTGGCGACGCGGAGCGCGCGTGGCACACCGTGACCGCGTCGCACGCGGCGATCCGGCGAAGCCTGTGGCTCCACGTGCAGTACATGCGCGTGGAGTTCACGTTCATCCACGCTCGATGCGCGATCGCCATGGCGGCCGAGGGCCGCGACGTCAGGAGCATGCTCGCGACGGCCGAGCGGGCGTCCCGCGTGCTGGCGCGCGAAGGGACGGACTGGGCGGGCGCTGCCGCGCTCGTCGTCCGCGCGGCGGCGGCGAACCTCGAGGGCGACGAGCGCGCGGCGGCCGATCGGCTCCAAGCGGCGATCGACCTGTTCGACCGCGCGGACATGCAGCTCTACGCGGCCGCTGGTCGCCGGCGCCTGGCGGCGCTCGCGCCGAGCCAACGAGGACGCACGCTGCGGCAGCAATCCGACCGCTACATGGCCGACGAGGACATCCGCAATCCGCTGGCGATGGCCCGCCTGCTCGTCCCTGGATTCCGCGACCTGCCCGGTTGACCCGGTTTTCCCGTGGTTGACGCGTGTAGGAATAACGCGCGAGCGGGAGAGCTCGGCGGGAAGACTAAGTTCTTCCTCACGAAGACGTTGAGCCTGGAGCCGGATCATGAGCACATCATTCGCCGCCCGCTGGACCTTCAGCAGTGTGGCGCAGACACTGGGATTCCTGTTCATCGTGGTTCTCGTACCGCGTTCGGCGGCATCGTCGCCCATCGCCGGCGTCGGCATCACGGCCTGCACCCCGGAAATCCTGGTCACAGGGGTCTCCTCGGCAACCGACGCTCAGGACTGTGGATCCAGCAGCGCGGCGGGCAGCGCCAGCTTCGCCACGGGGTTTCTCTCGGTCGATCTCACGACCGCGCCGGGCGAAGGCGTGATGGCGCGGGCGTTCCTCGACGACCTGATCACGTTCACCATCACCGGAGCTTCGAGCGCCACCGTCTGGGTCACGATGTCCGGCGGCTGGGGGGGCACGTACGACTACAGCGTCAATGCCGACTTCCGCGTCGAATTCGACCTGATGCTCTCGAAACCAGGCGCCAGCGGCTTCAACCGCTACAACGGCTGGGGCGTTCCCAATCCCGCCTTCAATGACCCGCTGGTCTACACGAGTGCTTTCACGCGCCTACCGTCGCCGCCGTTCACGACGCCGTCCGGCGAGGTCGCCGGCGACTACACGTTCACCACGCCCTGGCAGATCACGAACGGGAACTACTTCCTTTTCGCCAGCGTCAAGGCCGAGGCCTCGAACGGGGCCGACGCGTCGATCACCGATCCCTTGATCATCACGCTGCCGGACAACGTGACGTACACGTCGGCGTCCGGTCGCGTCTACAGCCTCGCGGCGCCGCCCGATCCCGGCGCCTCGCCCGTGCCGGAGCCGTCGACGCTGCTGCTGCTCGGCGGCGGCCTGGTGGCCATGGCCCGGCGACGACTCGCCAGGGCAGGCGGCTCGACCAGTCGGAGACCCTGATCGTCGGCAGCACGCATCGCCGCATACCGTCGCCGAGACGCGCGCCGCGTGGACAACGCGGCACCATGACGAGCGTCGCCGTGACCTCGATATAGTCGTGGGCATGGCCCCACTCACGCGTTCGGAACGCACGGCGCTCGTGACCGGCGGCGGGCGCGGCGTCGGCCGGGGGATCGCGCTTGAGCTCGCGCGCGCCGGCTGCCACGTCGCGGTCAACTACGCGAGCGGCGAGGACGCCGCCCTCGACACGGTCGAGGCGCTGGCCGCGATCGGCGTCGACGCGTTCGCCGTGCGCGCCGACGTGAGCCAGGCGCGGGACGTCGAGGCGATGTTCGACGCCCTCGTGTCGCGCTGGGGACGGCTCGACGTGCTGGTCAACAACGCCGGCGTGCAGACGTGGGGCCCGCTCGTCGACCTCGCCGAGGTCGAATGGGATCGCGTGCTCGACACGAACCTCAAGGGCTGCTTCCTCTGCACGCGGGCGGCCGCGCGGCAGATGACCGCGCAAGGGCGCGGCGCCATCGTCAACATCGGCTCCGGGTCGAACAAGGCGCCGTTCCCCAAGCTGGCCGCCTACACCGCGAGCAAGGGCGGCCTCGAGATGTTCACGCGCGTCGCAGCCGTGGAGCTCGGGCCGGCGGGCATCCGCGTCAACTGCGTCGCCCCCGGCGCGATCGAGATCGAACGCACGCGGGAAGAGAACACGGACTACGCCGGCGTGTGGGGCCGCGTCACGCCGCTCCGCCGGGTCGGCACCCCCGCCGACGTCGGCCGCGCCGTCGTGTTCCTCGCAAGCGACGAAGCGTCGTTCATCACGGGACAGACGATCTGGGTCGACGGCGGGTTGTTCACGCAGGCCGTTTGGGCGTATTGACGGGAGACGACAGGGACCACGGGGACGACGGGTACGACGGGTACGACAGGTCCAAAGAACGAACTCACGCTGGCCAACTGGTCTTCTTGAAGGCTGAGCGACGGGCTCATGCCCGCTACGGCATGTCACGACTCGGAAGCGGACCGCCAGCGCGTTCCTTGAACCTACGAACCCGCCCTGATCTGTCGCACCCGTGAACCAGTCGGCCAGCGTCAGCGCGTTCCTTGAACCTGTCGTACCCGTCGTACCGGTCGTACCCGTCGTACCCGTCAAGGCTGTACCGTCCACGCGGTCCCGTCCGGATTCGGGCCGGCGTCGATCTTGCCCACCACCTCGAGCGTGTGCAGGTCGATGACGACGACGAAGCCGCTGCGGGACGAGGCGCCGTAGGCGCGCGCGCCGTCGGGCTGCATCAGGATGCCGCCGACGCCGGCGCCGGCATCGATCTTCTTGATCTCCTTGCGCGTCGCCGCGTCGAAGACGACGATCGTGCCGCCGCTGCCGGCCGGCGCCGAGAGGCGCGAGATCAGCACGCGTTTGCCATCGGGCGTGAACTTCACGCGGTTGGCGCCCGTGACGCCCGCGTCCCAGCTCTGCGCGATCTTCTTGCCGATCGTGTCGACGATGGAGATCTTGCCGCGCGGGCTCGCCGTCCACAGCTCGCGGCCGTCTGGCGACACGTCGAAGCCCTCGAAGTCGTCCGACGGCTCGCCCACCTTCACCGACGTCACCGTCCAGTCATCGTCGGCGGCTGGCGCGAAGCGGCCCGCGCGGCCGACCGCGCGCTCGATGATGCTCGCGCTCGCCGACTGCACGTTGACCGTGAACATGCGCTTGAGATCGGGCGCCACGACGACCATGTGGGAGATGTCCTGACCGGTGCCGAGCGCCCAGTCCACCTTGTTCGTCGCGGGATCGACGCGCCCCACCGCTTTCGCGACCTCGGCGGTGAAGTAGATCTTGCCGCCGGCTTCCGTCATGCCATGCGGACCGCGCAACGGGCCGAGATCCACCGGCGGCAGCGGCTTGAACTCGACGAGATCGGCCACGGTGAGCGTGTTGAACCCGCCCTTGGCCGTGCCGTAGTTCGAGATGTAGGCGCGGCGGCCATCGGGCGTGGCCGCCACTTCGTGCGGATCGGGACCGGACGGCACCTTGCCGATGACCTTCAGCGTGACCGGGTCGACGACCGACAGCGTGAGCGCACCCTTCGACAACACGAGCAGGCGCCCCTTGCCGGCCGGAGGCGTCTGCGACGACCCGACCGCCCACACCGAGCCGACGGCCAATGACAGGAGCAAAGCGACGAGGCGCGTACGCATGACCGAATCCTCCCTGGTGGGTCGTTCTCAGGATGATACGCCGCAGCGCGCAGTCCCTTTACCCTTTCCCCTTTCCCCTCCCTTTCCCCTTTCCCCTTTACCTCTGCCCTTTGCCCTCTGCCCTTTGCCCTACTAGAATGTCGCCCATGACATCAACACGCCGCCAGTTCCTCACGAAGAGCGGCCTTGCCGTTGCCGGCACGGCCATGTTGTCGCACGCGTCCCTGGAAGCGGCGGAGGCGCCGGTCGTGCCGGGCAACCTGCCGCTCGGCTTCCAGGCGTTCGAGATCGTCCCCGACCTGAACAAGGACTGGGACGGCACCCTCAAGCAGATGGTGTCGATGGGCTACAAGCTGATCGACATGGTCGCCATGAATCCGTACAACCTGCGGACGTCGAAGGAGCTCAAGGCGGAGTTCGCGCGCGTCGGGCTGCAGTGCAACGTCTGCCATTGGGGCTACGCCGCGTGGAACAACACGTTCGGCCAGACGATGGACTACTCGAACGGCCTCGGCGTGAAGCACGTCATCTGCGGGCCGAAGCCGCAACTGCGAACGACCGACGACTGGAAGTCGATGGCGGCCGACCTCAACAAGTTCGGCGCGATGGCCAAGAAGGAAGGGCTCACGATCGCCTATCACAACCACGAGATCGAGTTCGTCAAGACGCCGCAGGGCGACGTGCCCTGGGACGTTCTGATGATGAACACCGATCCGGCGATCGTCCGCTACCAGATCGACGTCGGCAATCTCACGTTCGGCGGCGGCGACGCCGTGGAGCACCTGCGGAAGTACAACAACCGGTACTTCTCGTTCCACGCGAAGGACTTCGTGCGCGGCAAGGCCGCCGTCCCAGTGGGCGCCGGCACGCTCGACTGGAAGACGATCTTCCAACTGGCGCTGCAGGCCAAGGTCGAGAGCGTCATCGCCGAAGTGGGTGCCTACGGCGCCAACACGCTCGACGGCGCACCGCTCGAGAAGGCCGATCTCAGCATCCTGGAATCGTACCGCCGCAGCGCGGAGTTCCTGCTCGCGTTCAAGGGATGAGGACACGGTCCCGGGTCCCTGGTCCAAGGTCCCGAGTTCGTCATCGTCCCGTGGTCCACTGGTCCGAAGGTCCCGTCGCGGTGCGCCGGGACCTTTTTCGTTTCGGCGCACGCACGCCGGCCTCGCTATGACATCCACTCGACGCGTGACGATCGCCCTCTCCCTGGTCGCGACGGCGGCGATGATCGCCGTCACTGGCACGCGCCTCCCCGCCCAGGCGCCGCGGGAATGGAAGGACTACGCGGGCGGCCCGGACAGTTCGAGATTCGTCGCAACCACCCAGATCACGAAAGCCAACGTCGCCGAGCTCAGGGTCGCCTGGACGTATCCGGGCGGGCAGACCGGCTCGAACCCGATCGTCGCGCGCGGCGTCGTCTACGCCCGCGCTCGCAACAACGCCATCGTGGCGCTCGACGCCGCGACGGGCCGAGAGCTGTGGCTGCGCGACGGCCTGCAGGGGATGACGAGCCGCGGGTTCAACTACTGGGAGGCGCCCGACGGCAGCGATCGGCGGCTGATCTTCGCCATCGACGAGCAACTGCAGGAGATCGACGCGCGCACGGGCGAGCGCATCACGACGTTCGGCACGAACGGCAAGGTCGATCTGCGCGCGGGGCTGGAGCGCGACCCGTCCACGATCAAGGTGCAGTCCGGCACGCCGGGCCGCGTGTTCGAGGATCTCATCATCCTGGGATCGGCGACGAATCAGGAATACAACTCCGCGCCGGGCGACGTCCGCGCCTACAACGTCCGCACGGGCGCGCTCGCGTGGACGTTTCACACCGTGCCGCGCCCCGGCGAGTTCGGCTACGAGACGTGGCCGGAGTACGCGTACAAGACCGTCGGCGGCGCCAACAACTGGGGCGAGCAGTCGATCGACGTGGCGCGCGGGATCGTCTACGTGCCGACCGGCAGCCCCAAGCACAACTTCTACGGCGGTCATCGCCACGGTACGAACCTCTTCGGCGACTGCATCCTGGCGCTCGACGCGCGCACCGGCAAGCGGCTGTGGCACTTCCAGACCGTCCACCACGACATCTGGGACTACGACAACAACTCGGCGCCGCAGTTGACGACCGTCGAGCAGAACGGCCGGCGCATCGACGTCGTCGCGGTCGCCGGCAAGACCGGCTATCTGTACGTGTTCGATCGCGTCACCGGTGCGCCGATCTGGCCGATCGAAGAGCGGCCCGTGCCGACGCGCACGGAGATTCCGGGTGAGAGCGTTTGGCCGACACAGCCGTTCCCGACGAGCCCGCCGCCTTTCTCGAAGCTCTCGCTGAAGCCGGACGAGGTGAACCCGCACATCCTCACGCCCGATGAACGCGAGCAGTTCCGGCGGCGCGTCGCGGCGGCGCGCTACGACGGCCCCTTCACGCCGATCGCCTACGAGGACACGCTGCACGTGCCGGGCAACTCGGGCGGGTCGAATTGGGGCAGCACGGCCGCCAACCCGAACGACGGCACGGTGTACGTCATCAGCCTGAACATGCCGGCGCTCATCCGGCTGCTCAAGCCCGGCGAGGTGCGCCAGACGAACGGCGGCGGCGCGGCCGGCACGGTCTCGACGCTGGAGCGCCCGATCATGGACGGCTTCGGGCTGTATCCGACCATCGTGAGCCCGCCGTACCAGACGCTCACGGCATACAACCTCAACACCGGCACGATCAAATGGCAGATCGGCCTCGGCGACGACCTGCGTCTCGTGCGTCAGGGGATCACCGGCACCGGCTCCGCGTCCTCTACGAAGACCGCCGTCATCCCGACGGCCTCCGGACTCGTGTTCGCGACCGCGCCCGATCAGAAGGTCCACGTCTACGACAGCGACACGGGCCGGCAGCTCCACGAGCTGCCGCTCGGCGCGAACACGAGCGGATCGCCGTCGATGTACGAGCACGGTGGCAAGCAGTACCTGCTCGTCACCGCGAGCGGAGGCGGCGCTGCCTGGAGCGGGCCGGCCGGCATCGTCGCGTACGCGTTGCCGTGACGCGGTCCCCGGGGGCCACGACACACCGGGGGTCTTCGCTCGCGGTCATCAGACGAGACCTTCGACGCACGGCCGACGCGGCGCGGGCCGCACAGCTCGGCCGCTACTTCAAGACCGGCCCCGGCGGCTACGGCGAGGGCGACCGTTTCCTTGGCCTGACGCTGTCGGCCGTGCGAGCGTCCGTCCGCGCGCACTCCCATGCGAGCCTCGCGGTGCTCGAGACGCTGCTCACCTCGCGATGGCACGAGGAGCGAACGCTCGCCCTGCTGATCCTCGTCCGCCAGCACGCGGCGGGTACGCCGGAACAGCGACGGCGAATCGTGTCGATGTACCTCCGCCACCGAAAGCACGTGAACAACTGGGATCTCGTCGACTGCTCGGCGCCGGGGATTCTCGGCGCCCATTGGGCCGACGCCGACGGCGGCCGGCTGGCGGAGCTGGCGGCATCGCCGAGCGTGTGGGATCGTCGGATCGCGGTGCTGGCCACGGCCTGGGACATCAGGCAGGGACGGTTCGATCGGACGTTCGCGCTGGCTGAACAGCTCCTCGGCGATCCGCACGATCTCATCCACAAGGCCGTCGGCTGGATGCTGCGCGAGGTCGGCAAGCAGGATCGACGCGCGCTCGAGCAGTTCCTCGACCGCCACGCCGCGACGATGCCGCGCACGATGCTGCGCTACGCCGTCGAGAAGTTCCCCACCACGTTGCGGCAGGAGTACCTTGGTCGCCCGCGCGCGCGGCGCGACGGACGGCGCGCCGCGAAGGCCTGACGTTTCCCGGGCCGTCATGGCTGGATCGAGCCTTTCGCCGGCGCACCGGCATCCTCCCGCGCCGTCCCGACCGCGCTGCCGAGCCACCCGACCGCCAGGATCGCGGCGGTCGCGATCACGATGATGAGGTTCGGGTGGAACGGGCTGCGCCATGACGCGAGGACCCCGGTCCAGCCCGGCGAGAACGTCATCCACACGATCAGCAGCACGCCGGCGGCGACGCCGGCCGCCGCGTTGCCGCTGCGCGCGCCGCGCGACAGGCGCCCGAGCAGAAAGAGCCCCAGCATGCCGCCGCTGAAGATGCTCGCGAGCTGCCACCAGGCGTCCAGCGCGCTTCGGATGCGCATCATCGCGAGCGCGGCGCCCACACCGGCGACGCCGAACACGAGCGTCGAGGCGCGCAGGACGAGCAGGCGCCGGCCCTCCGGCGCGTCCGGCCGCACGTATCGCAGGTAGACGTCGCAGAGCACGAGCGTGGCCGAGCCGTTGAGGCTGCTCGAAATCGTCGACTGCGCGGCCGCGAAGACCGAGGCGATCACGAGCCCGGCCACGCCGGCCGGCAGCGCCGTGGCGATGAAGTGCGGGAACACGGCGTCGGGCTGCGACGCCATGCCGGCGGGCAGCAGATCCGGACGGGCCGTGTAGAACGCGAACAACCCCGTGCCGATGAACAGGAACGCCGCGCTGATCGGCACGTACAAGAGCGCTCCCAGCCAGACGCTCCGGCGCGCGGCCGCATCCGAGTCGGCCGTCTGATATCGCTGCACGTAGCTCTGATCGATCCCGAAGTTCTGGAGATTGATGACGATGCCGTACAGCAGCACGACCCAGATCGTGGACTGCCCGACGTCGGCCGACGCGCTGCCGAGGCTGAACTTGCCGTTCGCGGCCGCCAGGGACCACACCTGCGACGCACCGCCTGGCATCCCGGCGAACAGCACGGCGACACAGGCCGCGGCCCCGCCGATGAAGACGATCGTCTGGACGACGTCGGTCCAGATGACGGCGGCCATTCCGCCATACAGGGTGTAGCCGATCACGACGACGCCGGTGATGAAGATCAGCGCCGGCACCGACAGGCCGGTCAGCGGCGCGAGCGCGAGCGCCAGCAGATAGGTGATCGTCCCGACGCGCGCGAGCTGTGTGAGCAGGTAGCAGCCGACGGCGTACGAGCGGGCCCATCCTCCGAACCTCGCTTCGAGATGTTCGTACGACGAGAGCGCACGCGACTGGCGGTAGAACGGCACGAACCACCGGACCGCCGCCCACGTCGTCAACGGCAGCGCCAGGCTGAAGACGAACGGGTTCCAGTCGCTCGAGAACGCCTTGCTCGGCAGCGCCAGGAAACTGATGCTGCTCACGTACGTGCCGACGATCGAGAGGCCCACGGCCCAGGCGGGCACGCGACGGCCCGCCGACATGAACGCGTCGCTCGTGCGGCTGCGGCGTCCGGCCCACAGGCCCAGCAGCGCGGTGCCGACGAGGTAGATCACGAGCACCGCGACGTCGACCGCGCCGAGCAGTGCCTGGCGCGACACGTCTATCGCGGCCAGGCGCCGTTGGCGATCGGACGTGGCGTCGCTGCCCTCGACAGATCGAGGACGACGTGGCGGATGCGTTCGCGGCGCCAGGTGTACGTCACGTGCACGAGCCCGTCGGCCGTCTGGATGACGGCCGGATACGAGTACTCGCGCCCGGGATCGTCCTCGAGCACCGCGACCGCGCGCCAGGCGCGGCCGTCGTCAGAGATGGCCACGTTCAGCGGACTGCGGCCGCTCGCCGTGTGGTTGTAGACGAGGAGCTGCCGGCCGTCGCGCAGCGTCACGGCATCGGTGCCGGCGCTCGGGTTCGGGAGGTCGAGCAGCCCGAGCGGGCTCCACGTCTGTCCCTGGTCGGCCGACCACGTTTCGAACAGACGGCCCGAGCGCGTGCGGCCGATTGCCTGCAGACGGCCGTCGCGGTGCACGAGCACGCTCGGCTGAATCGCGCCCTTCGTGGTGCCGTCGGCCACGGTCTCGGTCGCGCGCCACGTTCGGCCGCCGTCGGTCGATCGCTCGAAGTGCACGCGCCATCCGTCGTGCTCGGTGCTCGAACCGGAGACGATCGCGCCGTCGGCGAGCTGCACCGGTTTGTTCTTCACCGGCCCGATGATGCCGTCCGCCAGGCGCACGGGCGTCGTCCACGTGCGCCCGTCGTCGCTCGACGTCATCGACATGCCCCACCACGACGACGGCGAAGGGCCGACTTTGTAGAACAGGTACAGCGGGCCGGCCGCCGGGCGGAACAGGACGGGATTCCACGTCGGATAGCGCAGCGCAGGCGATTGCACGCCGTTCGCGACCTCGACTGGCGTCGTCCAGCGGCCGCCCTCATGACGCGACAGCCAGATGCCGACGTCGGGATTGCGCTCGGCGGTGCCGCCGAACCACGCGGCGACCAGGCCGCTCGGCGTCTCGGCGATGGTCGAGGCATGGCAGGAGGGAAACGGCGCGGTCTCGTAGATGAGCTCGGACAGGATGATCGGCGACTGATGTCGAAGCGAGGCGGAAACAGCGGCCGTGAGCATCAGGCCGCAGGCGAGCGTGAGCACCGTTCGGATCGTCATAGGCCACACCGCGGTTGCGTCGGCACGAGGACGGCGATCGTATCAGGCGCCGCATCGGCCTCGACCGAAGGGTTGGGGATCGATGCTCAAATGACCAATACTCACCTGGCAGGTCTTCGCACCCGATGCTGAGCGTCACCGATTACGTCGTCATCGGCCTCGCCGCCCTCGCGGCCGGGCTCGTCAATGCCATCGCCGGCGGCGGAACGTTGATCACGTTCCCCGTGCTGACGGCGGTCGGCGTGCCGGCCGTTGCGGCGAACATCACGAACGCGGTGGCGCTCTGCCCCGGCTTCCTCGGCGCGGTGTACGCGCAGCGGCGCGATCTCGACGGCCAGGAGCGCCGGCTGCGCATCGTGCTGCCGGCCAGCGCCGTCGGCGGCATCGTGGGTGGCATCCTGCTCGTCATCGGCGGCGAACGCGTCTTCCGCTCGCTGATCCCGTTCTTGATTCTCGGCGCGTCGGCGCTGCTGGCCGCCCAGGATCGGCTGCGCGCGTGGCTGGCCCGCCGGCCGTGGCACCGGACCACCGGCCACGGCTCCGACATGCGGGTGGCCGTGCCGCTCGCGCTCGGCGCGGTGTACGGCGGCTACTTCGGAGCCGGGCTCAGCGTGATCATGCTCGCGGTGCTGGGGCTCATGCTCGACGATTCGTTGACGCGGCTGAACGCGCTCAAGTCCGCGCTCGGCCTGGTGATCAACGTCGCCGCCGCGCTGTTCTTCGTCTTCTCCGGCCAGGTCGTCTGGACCGCCGCCGCCGTCATGGCCGCCGGCGCGCTGCTCGGCGGTGTCGTCGGCGGAAAAGTCGCCGGGATGATCGCGCCGAGCACGTTGCGGTGGACGGTGGTGGCGATCGGAGCGGTCGTCGGGCTCATCTATCTGGTCACGTAGGGAGGCAGTTCCCAATGCACGCGTTCACCTCCTTCTCGTGCCCCAGAACACGAAAGTCCCGCGGGTCGTGCCGGTCAGGACGTCAGGCAGCCCATCGCGATTGAGATCGACGACCGTGACGGTCGATCCGGCGCCCGATCGGTTGTGAACGAGATGCGGCACGAACTCCGCGCCGCCCGGCGCCTTCGGGTTGCGAACCGTCCGGTACCAGTACAGGACGCCGGGACCGTTCGGATCGGGATCGGAGTAGCTTTCGAGGTGCGACCAGTGGCGCTTGCCGACGACGAGATCCGGCACACGGTCCCCATCCATGTCCGCAGCGGTCGAGCCGTGCAGCTCTGAAAACGTCACGCCGCCGGCGTTCTTCGTGCTGAAGTCGTCCATGATCATGTGCTCGACGAACGTGCGCGCTCCAGCGGCGTCGCGACGCTGCTCGTACCACGCGAGACCCCACCCGTGCGCGGCCAGGCTGGTGACGACGTCGTTCAGCCCGTCGCCGTTGACGTCGTACACCGACATCTCGCTGCCACCGGGTCCCCACGGCGGGCCCGTGCGGCCCAGCCGCGCCGGCGAGTACGCCCAGGGGCGTCCCGTATCGGTCGCCGGCTGCGCCCACCAGCCGTACGGCGTCAGGATGTCCAGGCGGCCGTCGCCGTCGATGTCGCCAACGCCGACTCCGTGAATCGGCCACGGCCCCTTCGCCGACACCGCGCGGAACTGCCACGGCGCGGTGGGCCGCGCCGGATCGACGCTCGCATAGCCGACGACATCGCTCCCCACGAACACCCCGTCGGGCCGGCGATCGCCATCCACATCGCGGAACACGATCGTCTCCGATGTCACGGGCGGGAAGACCGCATAGCGATCCCATCGACGAGATTCGCCGCGCGGGTTCACGTGCAACACCGGCGTCCGCCCCTCGGTGATCAGCACGTCGTCCCACCCGTCACCGGTGTAGTCGAACGCGACGTTGATCATGCCGGGCGCGTACTCCTTCGCCGGATTGAACGGCTGGGCCAGGTAGATCTCGCGCGATTCGGTGAACGACGGGCCCAGGTAGTAGCGATGGCCCGCCGCGACATCGAGCACGCCGTCGCGATTGAAGTCACCCGCCGCGGCAGACCACGCCGTGTAGAAGTCTTCGATCTTCTGCGTGCGGAACCCGTCGCCGGTGATCTCAGGCGGCGTCATGCGGCGCGCGAGATCCTTGAGCGCCACGCCGCGGAACCGCACCTCGCCGGCACCGCCGACGTACAGCGCGATACGCCCGAATGCGCCGAATGCCTCGTCGGCCGTACCGCCCGCACCGCGGAGCTTGTTCATGAACGTGCGGAGGATGTTGGCGTCGACGACGACCTCTGCGTCGTTCCACTCGCCCGTGACGGCTGCGGCGGGAGGCAGCGGCGCGTACGGGGACGGCACGCCGCCCGGCATCGGCCCTGGTGGTCCCCATGGATTCGGCGCGACGCCCGGCGAGAGCCTGAAATTCCCGCCAGACGGCTGGAGCGCCGCCCGCGACGTTTCGTGCCCCTGAGGGTCGAGCACCACGGCGTACAAACCGGGATCCACGCCCGCGAACCTGACCATCAGCCCCTTGTATCCCTGGGGCGTCTGTTCCAGTCGTACCGCGGCACCGGCCTCGCACGCGCCCTGGCAGCGGAACGACACCGCCACGTGCAGGTCCTGGAGCGATCGCTCCAGCACGAGCCATCCTCCCGACGCCCCACGCGACACGCCGACGATGTCACCCTGCTCGACGCGCCAGTCGGCGTCACCCATGCGCTGCCACGCGCTGAGGTCCGTGCCCGTGAACGTCCAGTCAGGCACGAAGTTACCCGGCGCGGCCACCACGGGCCACGACAGCATCGCGCTCACGACTCCTACGATCCATCGCACCGACACCATGTCCCCCGCCCTCCGGCCGATCTGCCGCGAAAATCCTATCCTGGTGTGTGGGCACATGGCGCGGGACGCCCAGAGCACCTTCTGGCCCTCGAACGCGCCTCTCGCCAATTCGCTCCACGGTCGTGGAATCTCACTGAGGCCACGCGGAGATACTCAGAGGACGAGTCGCGATCACGCTCGAACTCCAGGTTCCGCTCGCAATCAGCCTGGTCGAGTCATGGGAGATCTGGGCGTGATGTGGAATATCGGACGACGCGACGCGATCGGCGTCTCGTGGTTCGTGACGACCGACTTCATCGGCGGAACCGGACCTACCGGACGCTACCGCCGGTGGCTGACCGACACGCAGTCGTTGGATT